>WQYS01000298.1 GCA_009781125.1 Acidobacteriaceae bacterium
AGGTCCGCACCGGGGATTGGCGGCACGATGGGCTTTGCGCCCTGGCTCAGGATGAGTTTGTCGTAGACGAAGTCCTCTTCCGAGCCGTCCGGGCGGCGCACGCGAACCGTCTTGCTCGCGCGGTCGATGGCGATGGCCTCGTGGTTCACATGCACGCGGACGCGCGAGCGGACCCACATCTTCTCCGGCGTCATGAGCAGCAGCTTGGAGCGGTCCTCGATCTCTCCAGCAATGTGGTACGGAAGCCCGCAGTTGGCAAAGGAGATATAAGGCCCGCGCTCGAAGACTGTGATCTCAGCCGACTCATCGACGCGCCGCGCGCGGGCCGCTGCGGAGGCTCCGCCAGCCACGCCGCCTACTATGACGATCTTACGTGCACTCTTCATTCCTCACTCCCCCCGGCTCTTAAGCACAACATTGAGAGCATCTGTCGATCTGGCGGTTCCACGGCATCTTTGCCAGCATGAAAGCCATCCCGCAGGTGCCCGTGACGCCGGAGAAGAGCAGTCCGCAGCCGAGCAGGAACGGCAGCGCCACGAACCAGATGTTTACATAGAGCGCAAGCACCGAGCCGATGGCCGCAAGCGAGCCGACAACGATCTGCACCTGCCGCATCAGCGGCATGGGACTCTTGGTTCCGCGATGGACCGGGAGCCCGGCGTTGATCCAGGCCTCGGTGCCGCCCTCGACCAGAACGCAGTCGTTGCATCCGGCGGCCTTGAACTGCTCGACAGCCTTGGCTGCGCGCATGCCTGCCTGGCAGACAACATAGATGGGGCAGCCCGGCTTGTGCGCGGCCAGGTAGTCTTCGACCTTCAATTCGTTGAGCGGCAACAGCTTCGCGCCGGGAACATGTGCAGAGGCATATTCTCCTGGAGTGCGGACATCAAGCAGTTCATGGGTGGCGCCGTCGCCGAGAGTAGTTGAGAGGGCCAAGGGAGAGATGGTTCTGGAAGAGACTTCATTCATATTCCTATGTTAACTGCTGAACCAGCTGTGAGTGCTGACCTGCAATAGGTTAATGTGATACTTGATCTTACAAATATCTCCGGAACAGAAAGACGAAGCTTTTCATGCCTTTTGAGGTACTAACGGAAAAATCCATCCTGCGGCGGCGACACTGGATAGAAGAGATTGCGAAAATAAGCGGAAAGTTCGACGACGACAGCGCAAAGGTAGAGCGGGAACTGGCTGATGAGTTGCAACAGGAAGGCGTTTCCGCGTTGCTCGATCACCTGCATATGTGCGGCGCGGTCCCTGAGCACTATGGGCATGATTCAAGCGAGGAAAAGCTGTACTCGAAGTACACCGACGCGCTGCTTGCTGCAACGTACCGGCACATGGGGTTAACCAGTATTGTTTTGATGGAGAGGGCAGACTCAGCCGACGTGGAGGCTGTCTCTGCGCAGTATTCTCTGGTCGCTGACGCCAAGGTTTTCAGATTAAGCCGAACCGCCAAAAATCAGAAAGACTTCAAAATCGAGGCGTTGCACGGGTGGAAACGCGGCAAACCCTATGCGATGGTTGTCTGTCCGATCTACCAGCTTCCGTCACGAAAAAGCCAGATTTATCAGCAGGCAATTACGCGGAATGTCTGCATTTTCTCGTATTCACATTTAGCGGTGCTTGTCAGGTTTGCTGACCTGGCTGGAGAACTGGAAGCGCAATCTTTGTTGTTGCGTATCCTCAACTGCGCTGAGGAAGTAAATCCGACAAAAGATTCCGTGGCTTACTGGACATGCATCAACCGTACAATGCTGAGCGCGAATGATGCTGTCAAAACCTTGTGGCAGGAAGAAAAACTTGCCACCGTGGAATCCATTGACGCTGCGAAAGAAGAGGCGCTGACAATGTTGGCGCTGGAACGTGAGCAGATTATGCGCATGAGCAGAGATGAGGCTATCCTCCGCTTGGTCGAAGATCGCAATATCGACGGACGTGAAAAGGTCATCCGCGCCATTGGGGACAACGGCATTCTGTCTATGGCATGAAAGGCAGCAGGCTGCTGGAGTCCAGCCGTTTCCGGCAAATATCCACGTACCTCTGTTCTGTCTCGTACCCAATAAAGTTTCGCTGAAGACTCTGCGCCGCAACCAGCGTAGAGCCGCTTCCGGCGAACGGATCCAGAACAATCTGTTGCGGCTTTGTGGTCAGCTCGATGAGAGCTTGCATCAGCCGGACGGGTTTCTGCGTTGGATGCAATCCGCCTTCACCCGACTCGAATCCGCAATTAAGTATGTTGTCGGGAGTCTTTACATAGCGCAGAAACGCTTCTTCGTTATAAGGCCCAATGCCATGATTCAGGGCATTGTCGGCTATAGTGGTTCCAATTTTGTAAGGTTTGGTAAACCAGAGAATCGGCTCAAACGTGGGCCGCAAGTTGCCCACTCGCCAGCCCTGCCACTGCTTGGAAGAGGTTGCGTCGCCACGGCGATCAAAGACAATGCTGACGCGCTGTGCCCGGTGGGGAGCACGGTCACGAACCCAGGACAGCATATCTTTGAATGAGAATCCCGCGTCCTCAAGCGCACAGATGCAGCGATGAGAAAAACGGCGGCCTGCGAAGATAAAAGCCGTACCACCTGGTTTTAAGATCCGAAACCACTCGGAGGCCCAGCTTGCGCACCAATCATAATACTGCCTGGGAATCTCCCGGTCGGCTTCAGACCATCCGTTGATGGGTTTTCCGCGCTTCTTAAAGATTGCTCCGGCCTTCTCTTGAGCAGGGCTTGAACCCAGATAAGCGGAGTTTGTGTTGTCGTGCAACACGTCCCAGTCATCAGCGCCGATGCCGTATGGAATGTCGCTCAAAATCAGGTGCACCGATGATTCAGGCAACGCACGGAGGCGGATCACGGAATCTTCGGCTACAACCTGATTCATGGGAAAGGTCTCCTGCTGGTCAACAGAGACAGGACTGGCAGATGCCTCAAATACCGGTGATGTAGCAGGAGTTGCCATTCTGTAGCGCAGGGAGACCGGTTGGTAGCTTCGACGCCCTTTGAACAGAATGCCTTATGCGTACAGGATGCGCAACAGCAGTTGTCAGCCGGTGCGGATCGGCGTACATTGAATTAGGACTGGATTTGTCGGTATTTGGCAAAACCTCGTGTAAAGGCGTAACTCTATGTTGAGGCTCACTAAAAAAGCGGACTACGGCCTGATGGCTCTGAAGTACCTCGCCGAGCAGGAGCCCGGCAGCGCGCAGAGCGCCAAGGATATCGCGGCGGCTTACCACATCCCGGCGCAGCTTCTGGCCAAGATTCTGCAGACGCTGACCCGCGCCGGAATGCTGGTCTCCACAGCCGGAACCAACGGCGGTTATGCGCTGGCCAAGCCCGCCAGCGAGATTTCGGCGTTTGAGGTGATCCGCGTCATCGACGGCCCGCTTTTCATCACCAGTTGCATCACCATTCACGGAGCTTGCGACCTGTCCAGCACCTGCACCATCAAAGAGCCGCTGCGCAAGGTCAACGACAGCATCAAGGACCTGTTGAGTGGCATCTATATCTCAGACCTGGTGGAGACTAGCGAGACATCTGCATCAGCAAAGCAATCGCCGGTCGGCGGCGGCCTGGTAGGTATCGCGCAGTAACGCGAGCAAAGGCCGGGGTGAAGGCCAAAGATTTCGAGAGCCAGAGAGGGAGACGATATGAGCTTAGGAAACGGAACGGGAAGCAACGGAAGCGGAGTCGTGATCACCGAGTCGGCCACGCCGCTGCCTGAGGGCGTGCATCTGCCCATCTATATGGACAACCACGCCACCACGCCGCTCGACCCGCGCGTGCTGGAGGCGATGTTGCCGTACTTCACGACGGTATATGGCAACGCGGCCAGCCGCAACCACTCCTTCGGCTGGGAGGCGGAGAAGGCGGTCGAGCAGGCACGCGAGCAGATCGCCAAGCTGATCGGAGCGACGGCCAAAGAGATCATCTTCACCTCGGGAGCGACCGAGTCGGACAACCTTGCCATCAAGGGCGTCGCCGAGATGTACCGCGAGCGCGGCAACCACATCATCACGCAGGTCAGCGAGCACAAGGCCGTGCTCGACACCTGCAAGAAGCTGGAACGGCAGGGCTATCGCGTCACCTATCTGCCGGTGGGAGCCG
>WQYS01000299.1 GCA_009781125.1 Acidobacteriaceae bacterium
GCCCTGCTAGAAGAGGCTGCGGAGTTTGGTGTCCTCGTCAAGCACTACCACGCCGGAGACGAGCGCGACTGGGGCGGAACCCGCATCAGCGTTCTCGCTCCCGAAACCAACTACGCCAACACGGGGCCGCCGGTAAACAACGATTCGCTGGTGCTGCGCGTTCAGTATGGAGTTGCCTCTGTGCTGCTTGAAGGCGACGCGGAAGCGCCCAGCGAGCGCATGATGCTGGCGCGCGGACGAGTAACTTCGGTGACGCTGCTGAAGGTTGGCCACCACGGCAGCCGCACCTCGACCACGCCTGAGTTTCTTCGCGCCGCCGCGCCCACCGACGCCGTGGTCTCGGTGGGGAGAGCGAACACCTTCGGGCATCCGCAAGTCGAGGTCGTTGAGCGCATCGCCGCCAGCGGAGCCCGGCTCTACCGCACCGACAGGAGCGGAGCCACAACCTTTTTGCTTCAAAAAGATGGCAGCATCCACGCGGTCTTCAACCCGGAGAAATAGCCGGCCAGATGCAAGCCGGGTTGCCTGCGCGCCGCAGGAAAAATCAGATGCAGACAACTTAAATTGAGAGTATGTTGTGAGAGCGTGGAATGGGAGGGATCGACCGATGAATCTGGACCTGCCCGAGAACGATGCCGCCGTCCCCAATCCCAACTCAGGTTCCGAAGCTCTGGCCGAAGAGCAGAAACGTCTGCGGCGGCTGCAATTCATGATGAACATGGTCATACAGACGATCGCGCAGGACCGAACGCTGACCGTCGATGAGGCCTCGCAGATGATCGCCGATTCGCGAAAGGCGGCGTTGGGGATGTTTCCTGGCAAGGAGCTTGCCTACGACCTCATCTGGAAGCCACGCTTCCAGCGGCTTATGCGCGAGCGCTTCCGCATCATGTAGCCGCGTTACTTCGCCGCGTGATTGAGCCACGGCTCCTCGGTTGTGCATATGCAATACGGGAGGGTTTGGGTTCTCAAAATCCATTGATTGCTACATAACGGCATGGGCTGATACTCTTTACAGCAAATAAGAGGGAAATATCATGTCGTCAGGTCTCAGTCTGTCGGAAGCTGTCTCTGTATTTCCGTGCCCCAACTGCAAAGAGACGATTAATACCTCCATGCAGAGTTGCCCCTTCTGTGGCGCGGCAATTGACCACGCCGCCGCCGAGGTTTCCGCTGCGGAAACGAGCAGAATCAGCCGGGCATGTAGCGATGCCAGTTATCTCAGGATCATGCTGGTTGCCTTGATTCCGTTTGCCGTATTGATCTTTCTTCCCTTTTTAAGCCTTTTAGGACTTATTGGCTTCATCTTCGTCAAATACGCGGTTGTGGTTATGACCATACGCTGGTGGATTAAATATGGCCGCCTCAAATCACGAGACACGGATCTGCTGGGAGCACGGGAGAGAACGATCGTTGTAGGCGTAATCTCGCTTATAGTTCTTGCCGTAGCACGTGTTCATGTCTTTGGCTTGCCTTTTGCAATTTAAGCCGCCGAGAGTTTTTTGTTAAGCGTGCGCTACGGATGCCGACCTCTCCGAGTGTCCGCTCAACTCTGCGGCGCGCGCTTCAGCGTAACCCGCGGCTCCCAGCAGAGCGCAGCTTTCATCCAGAATCACGCGCACCGGCATCTCCTGCAGCTTCGACGACAGCCGTCCCTTATCGAGGAACGCCTGCATAAACGAGCCGTTCTGCATCGTCTTCAGGCACTTGGGAGCGATGCCTCCGCCGACATAGAGACCGCCGAAAGCAAGCACCTTCAGCGCCAGATTGCCGGATTCGGCTCCATAGGCCGAGGCAAACATCTTCATCGTCTCAAAACAGATCGAGCTGGACCCGTCCTCGGCGCACTCGCCGATCACCGCGTTCGGATCTTCGGCAGCCATGCGGTCGCGCAGCCACTTCGGCTCGTCGAGCTTCTCCACGTCGCGCAGAAAGGCGTAGATGTTCTTGATGCCGATGCCCGAAACCACGCGCTCATAACTTACGCGGCCCTTCAACGTGTCGCGCAGGTACTTCAATAGCGTGTCTTCGCGCGGGGAACGCGCGGCAAAGTCGCAGTGCCCGCCCTCGGAGGGAATGGGACGGTGCGATTTGCCGTCCCAGATCAGCAGGCCTTCGCCGAGTCCTGTGCCCGCTGCGATCAGCCCGCGATGCCCGACGGCGTTCGGGTCGCCTGCGTGCAGCGTGAATATCTTGTCCGGAGCAAGCTCGGGGATGCCGTAGCCATTGGCTTCGAGATCGTTAATCAGAAACACATGCTCGATGCCCGTAGCTTGCGCCAGATCGCGCACGTCGAGCAGCCAGGGCAGGTTGGTGAGCTTCAGCCGGCCATCGCGCACCGGGCCAGGTACTCCGAAGCAGGCAGCCGCAATCTGGCGGCGCTCCACGGCGGGAGCCGATTCGTCTCCCTGCAGAAACGCATTCACCACGGCGTCCAGGCCGGAGAACTCGTTGGCTGGAAACTTCGTGTCGCGTACCGCGCGCAATCTGCCCTGCTCAAAATCAAACAGCGCCAGGTGAATCTTAGTTCCGCCTACATCGCCTGCGAGAATCATCTATCGAAGCTCCAGAGTGTTGGATTGTCCTGCTAGTCCTGCTAATGGTAGCTTAGACACCGCCGCAGAGTCGAGCAAAAAGGTCAGCCTTCCACTGGCCGGACGAATTAACTGCGCAGGATAGACCTCTGGCTGGTACGGCCCCAGCAGACAATCGTGCAGCACCTGCGCCTTGCTCGCGCCCTCGACGAGGAACGCAACCTCTCTTCCCTGATTGATGACGGGCCAGGTCAGCGTGATCCTCCACGAATCTTTCTGCGGCACATGATTGGCCACGGCGAGACGCTCGGTCTCATCGAGCGCTGTGGTATGCGGGAACAGCGAGGCGGTATGCCCGTCGTCTCCCATGCCCAGCAGGATGAGGTCGAAGGCGGGCGTCTCGGCCTTCTTTAGTTGGAAACCTTTGCGGATAGCGGCCTCATAGCGCGCTGCGGCTTCTTCTGGTTTCAACTCGCCTTCGATGCGGTGGACGCGGCTTCGGGCGAGCGGAATCTTCGAGAGCAGCAGTTCCTCGGCCATCTTGTAGTTCGAGTCGGCATGATCCGGCGGGACCGATCGCTCATCGACCCAGTAAAGATCGAGCTTGTCCCAGGGAACCTGCTTTGCGTAAGGCTGCGACGAGTCCGCAAGCAGAGCGAACATCCTCTGAGGAGTCGAGCCTCCAGAGATAGCGATGCGCGCCACTCCGCGAGCCTCGACGGCAGATGTCACCTTAGCGAGAAAAAACTGCGCAGATGCCATCGCAAGTGCGGTAGGCGTAGAAGAAACGAAGAATGTAACCGTAACAGGTTGCAGCATTTCTATTCTCACTCCTCGTTAATCTAGATACCCCATTCATACCGCGGTTTACCGCAGCATGAATGGGGTCAGGACATTTCGACCTCTGTCGAAAATGGAAGAACACTAACCAATCATTCCGTGATCTCTTTGCTGCTCTTCATAAGGCCGGTAACGCCAGCAATAAGCAAAAAGACGAAAAACCAGCTTACGATTCTCTGAAAACAGAACCAAACTTGGTACCACCGTCCCTCCATTTTGTCCATACTAGACCAGTATAGATTGACTGCGGAGAGGGAACAATCAACGGATAACATACCTCCGTCAACAAAGCTGTGCCATTTGTCTGATTTGGAACTACTCCAAAAGTTATTTAATTGCTCTTTGAGTGTAGATGATCCTATTTGGTTATCCTCAAGCGTTATTGTGTCTATTTCCTCAGGGCATATTATGTTATTGTTTTTGAGTTTAATTTGTTTTATATATCTGGATGCTGATTGTATGTGCCCAATTTCTACTTCATTTGTTTGTACTTTTGGGTCATCATATTTACTTATTACTTGTCTTTGCACTTGTATATTCCCATACGTTATTTCTTTTATATCTCCGGGTTTTAATGTCGGATTGGTTTTATGTGCTTTATCATTAAGCCCTATTTTTATATCCGTAGGTGAGAAATCACCAACACTGCTCGCTCTAATGTGCATCGGTTTAATGAAATTGTTTGAAAATCCAACAGTGAAAATTAAACTTCCTAACGCAA
>WQYS01000300.1 GCA_009781125.1 Acidobacteriaceae bacterium
ATGGAACTGCCGGCTTCCAGCAGCACCTCCATGCCGTCCACAAACGCCAGCGCCACGCCTTCCAGCACGGCGAGAAGCAGATCGGCTGCTTCCGTATCGGCAGTCATGCCGAAAAAAACACCGCGGCTATCGGGATCGTTATGCGGCGTGCGCTCGCCGGAAAGGTAAGGCAGGAAGAAAGGCGTATGGCGACGCAAGCCGCGGTGCTCGGCAGCATGCAGGGCCGCGTCGATATCATGCGCGCCGGTCACTTGCAATACCCAGTCAAGCGCGCTGGCGGCGTTCAGCAGCACAGCCATCTGATGCCAGCGGCCAGGCAAGCAATGGCAAAAGGCATGTGCCGCCTTCTCGGGATTGGGGCAGAAGCGGTCGGTGGCGACAAAGAGAACTCCCGATGTCCCCAGGGACAGGAAGGCCTGGCCGGTCTCGACAATGCCCATGCCAACCGCACTGGCTGCATTATCCCCTGCGCCGCCTGCAACGGGAACAACCGGCAACTTCAGTTCAGCGGCTATCGACGGTCGCAGCGTTGCCGAGACGGCATTGCCTTCGACAAGACGCGGCATGTGCGAGCGCGTCAGACCGGTTGCCGACAGCATGGCATCGGACCAGCAGCGCTGGGCCACATCGAGCCAGGAGGTTCCCGATGCGTCCGACATATCACTGACTTTTTCGCCTGTCAGCTTTAGCCGGATGTAATCCTTCGGCAGCAGCACGCTGTCCGTACGGCGAAACAGGTCCGGTTCGTGCTTCCGCACCCAGAGCAGCTTGGGCGCTGTGAAACCGGGCATGATCAGGTTGCCGGTGATCGCGCGAGCGCACGGCTCAGCCTGCTCCAGCTCTTTGCACTCCTGGCCTGAGCGGCCATCATTCCACAGAATCGCGGGGCGCAAAGGCTTGTCGGCGCGATCCAGCAGGGTTGCGCCGTGCATCTGTCCAGAGAGACCGATGGCCTTGATTGCGCCGCGCACGTCTTCCGGCAACGCCAGAATTGCCGCCTGCGTAGCTTCCCACCAGCTTTCAGGATCCTGCTCGGAAAAGTTCGGCTGCGGACGGCTGACTGCAAGAGGTGCCGAGCTCTGCGCCACAACCTGCTGATTGTCATCAGCCACAACAGCTTTCACGCTCGAGGTGCCGACATCAATGCCTAAATACATTCTGCTGCTCCTGCTGGAGTGTTGTTCTCAAGGACGCCAACTGGAAACTCATCTAAGATGAACCGGGGTTGTTATAGAGCAGGCCGATGCGTGAAACGGTCATCGGCGAGACCCCGGCAAGCTCTGCTACCTCAAATATGGTCACCGTATTGCGATCTGCGCGCTTCGTCCGGCTCAAGAATCGATCCAATTCTTTAAAACGGCATCCATTTCCAGCAAGAAGTCCATGCAGACTCCGCGTTGCCAGTGTGTTCTCTGGGGCTTCGCGTGACTAACCAATCTAATATACTCCAGGCTTAACTTTACGGTTTTGCCGACCACGGGATGATAAGGGTTGCCTCGCGGTGAAGTTGCCGCACTCGTAGAGCGTGGCGTGCTGACGGCTGACAGTACGCGAGCGCCGCTGCGCCTGGTGTTTCCTGCCGCGCTTGCCAGCCGATGGATGCCCGGATTGTTCCCAGACAAGTCGGCTTAGAAAATCACTCTTTGCTGGTGTGGGATAACAGCAGCGCTTTCTTGTGACCGGAGCGGATTGTCCGTCCCGGTTTCGTGGAGCGGACAAACATTTATACTGAGTTAATCGTTCACATGCGATAGGAAAAGTGCGTGAAACGGGTGAATTTATGCGGGCTGATGGCAGCCGTTGCCATGGGAATCGTGATCTTTGGAGCGCGATGAATAAGCTAGAATAGGTTCACTAAAGAGCATCTGCTTCCGGTCAGCGAGTCACTTCCGCATGGAGACGCCTCGGCAGCGTTGGAGCCTCATCCCGAAGCTGCGAATCGTGCAGATCATCAACGTATGGCTTCAGGAGATTTTGTGTTATGAAACTGTTTGTTCGTTCGTCTCTCGTCCTGATTTTCTGCCTGCTCATTGCTGTTGCTGGCCAGTCTCAGCAGCCGAATGGCCAAACGGAGAAGATTGCGGTCAACGCGCTGGACCAGGGAACTCCTCTGCCTCATTTCTGGGAGCAGATGTTCGGCTCGGGACAGGCAATCCTGGCGCTGCGCGACAGCTACAGGAAGGATCTGCGGCTGACGAAAGAGAACACCGAAATGCGCTACGTGCGCTTTCACGACATCTTTGGCGATCAGGTAGGCGTTTACACTCCCGATCGGGACGACAAGGGCGCTCCTGCTGCGTACAACTTTACCTACGTTGACCAGATCTATGACGGACTGCTTGCAGAAGGCGTGCGGCCATTTGTCGAGCTCAGCTTTATGCCCCAGGCGTTAGCGGAAAAGCCTACAGATCCATCGATCATTTATGTTCCGAACCGTGCGCCGCCCAAGGATTACGCGGTGTGGGACGACATGATCGAACAGTTCGCGCGGCATCTGGTGAGTCGCTACGGCATCGACGAGGTGTCGCAGTGGTACTTCGAGGTATGGAACGAGCCGGATTACGGGTTCCCTGACGAATATCCAAAACAAGCTACCTACTATAAGCTGTATGACCATACGGCGCGCGCGTTGAAGAAGGCTGATCCACGGCTTCGCGTCGGCGGCCCGGCCACGTCGAGCGCCAACTGGGTGACCAGGTTCCTCAAATATACCCACGAGAACCAGATCCCAATTGATTTTGTCGCCACGCATATCTATGGGGACGGCACCGCTAATCTCATCGATGACGCCGGCGGCGCGCCTGGCGATCCTGTTCCGCCCGGGCAGAGAGCCGTCCCTCGCAATCAACTGGTCTGCGCCGATGTGGCAAAGGTGCATAAAGAGATCGAAGAGTCGGCAACTCCGCACCTGCCCTTCATCCTGAGCGAGTTCAACGCCAGTTGGATGACCAAGTCCGAAATACTCGATACGGTGTACATGGGGCCGTGGATGGCAGACACGGTTCGTCAGTGCGACGGGAACGTGGATATGATGTCCTATTGGACCTTCTCGGACGTTTTTGAAGAAGAAGGCGTGGCCAGAAATCCGTTTCACGGTGGCTTCGGACTCATCGCTACGGGCAACATTCCTAAGCCGTCGTTCAACGCATTTGCGCTGCTGCATAAGCTGGGCGACACGCGCCTGCACTCGGACTCGGAATCATCGCTCGTCACGCGGCGCAAGGACGGCACTCTGGTCATCGCGCTCTGGAACTATGCCGAACCGGCTGCGAAGCCGGATCCATCGGAGCCGTCAAAGACCTTTGAACTGGCGTTCGCGGGAATTCCGAAAAATGCGGTGGCCCGCGTGTCGCGTCTCGATGAGACCCACGGCAATGTCTTAGTGGCATACGACGCCATGGGCAAGCCCTCGTGGCCTACCCGGGAGCAGACGGCCCAGTTGCAGGCTGCGGCAAAGCTGGCTCCGCCCGAGCGCATGAGCCTGAGCAACGGACGTCTCAAGATCGAGGTTCCGCCGCGCGGCCTTGTCCTGCTTGAGGTTCACTAATGCCTCGGAGAAAGCGCATGCCGCGGATTCCAATTTCAAGAAGGTAAGCCTCATGTCTAAACTCGTCGTTTGCTTTGCTGCGCTGCTCTCGCTGGCTGCCTATGCAGCGCCACGGCCGCAGGTTCAGTTCGATCAGGCCTCCAGGGTCTTTGAGCTCGACGGCGGCAATGTCTCCTATGTTTTTGGGGTAAATGCCCAGGGAGAGTTGCAGCAGATCTACTGGGGCGGCAGGCTGGCGCAAGGCGACAGCATTCCCCGGGCTGTTTCCGTGTCTGGCTCGTCGTTCGACCCCGCCTACACGGCGACGCCGCAGGAGTACGCCGGATGGGGCGCGGGATTGTATGCCGAGCCTGCCCTGAAGGTGACGTTTGCCAGCGGCAATCGCGACCTCGTGCTCCACTACAGCAGCCACAAGATGCGCGCCGATGGCGTCGATGTGGTACTGAAGGATATCGCGAGCGACATCTTTGTCACGCTGCATTACGCCATCGATCCGGCCAGCGGAATCCTGGCGCGCTCGGCGACGATTGAGAACCGTGAGCAGCTTC
>WQYS01000301.1 GCA_009781125.1 Acidobacteriaceae bacterium
CGGTTTCATCGTCAGATACGGATGGCGTGTCCATGACGTATCACAACGCCCGCAACCGATGTTATAGTTCACATAATCTTGACATGGCGAGAGATCTCTTGTGAACAGACGAACCTTTGTTGAAGCCCTTGGAGCGGCGTGTCTGACGGCAAATGGGCGTCTTCTGCGCGGCGCAGGCATTCTCAACAGCGAGATTCCCGCCGATGCCGACGTTCCGGCCCTGGTTCCGGTGCCTGAGTCGGTGGCAGGAGTCCGGCAGCCAGTAATAAATCTGGCCGGCGAGTGGTTGGTAAACATCGATCCGCCGGAGGAGTTCTGGAAGAGCGCGCCCGATGCCTCCTGGACGAAGATGGCCGTTCCCAACGAGTTCGCCACTCAGGGACTCGCCATCCGGCAAGACCGCGAGTATCCATGCAGGAAAGCCATCGTAATCCCCAGTGATTTCCGCGACCAGCGAATCTTTCTCCGTTTCGATGGCGTCTACAGCTATGCCCGCGTCTGGGTAAACGGAACCTTCGTGCGCGAGCACTTCGGAGGCTTCACGTCCTGGGATTGCGAGATCACCGACCTGGTAAAGCCCGGCGAAGACGCCGACGTCGTGGCCGGAGTAACGGATCGCAGCGACGACATCTCCAAGGCCAGCTACTATGCCAAGCACCTGATCGGCGGAATTCTGCGGGACGTGCGTCTGTTCGCGGTTCCTCACAGCCATCTCCAGTCTCTAGCCGTGACCGTCGGACTGGACGAAACGTATAAGGACGGGCGCATCCATATAAAAGCTGAGCAGTCCGCCGGAGATGCTGCTCCCAGCCGCCTGCAATTGAAGCTGACCGACGACGCCGGACCGGTTTTGGCCTTCGAGCCAAGCACTATTCCATTCAAGAGCGGATCGGCAGAGGCTGACATTGCGGTCCCGGCTCCGCGGCTGTGGGACGCGGAGCATCCCAATACCTACATGCTTGAGGCGTCGCTGGTGACCGGCAACACGGTTGCGCAGACGGTCCAGCGGCGGATCGGATTCCGCGCCGTGCAGCGCGACGGCAACCAGCTCATGGTAAACGGAAGGCCGGTGAAGCTACGCGGAGTCTGCCGCCACAGCATTCACCCGGTCTCCGGCAGGGCGCTTCCGCCAGAGCTCGACGAGATGGACGCGAAGCTGCTGCGCGCAGCCAATATCAACTTTGTCCGCACCTCTCACTATCCGCCGTCGGAGCATTTTCTGGACGCCTGCGACCGGCATGGGATTTATCTGGAAGAAGAGACGGCGGTCTGCTGGTCGAACACAAAAGACGCCTCTTCCGACCCGGAGTTCGCCGCGCGCTTCCTGGGCCAGTTCGCCGAGATGATCGCCCGCGACCGTGACCGGGCTTCGGTGCTGTTCTGGTCTCTGGGCAACGAGAGCCAGTGGGGAGCCAACTTCGAACGGGAGCGCCGCTTCGCCGCCAGGCACGACCCGCGCCGTCCGACGATCTTCAGCTTTCCCGAAACCGCTCCCCTGCCGCTGTCTGTAGATATCTACAGCAAGCACTATGCCGAGCAGGACTCGGAGCTGGGCAGCAGCACCGACCCTGTGCTGCACGATGAGTTTGCGCATGTCCCCTGCTACAACGTGTCCACGCTGCAACTCGATCCGGGAGTGCGCGAGTTCTGGGGGCAAAGCATCAAGCGCTTCGGCGACAAGTTTCTTTCCACGGACGGCTGCCTGGGAGGATCGATCTGGGCCGGTATCGATGAGGTTTTTCTGCTGCCCGATGGACCCGTCGGTTACGGCCCCTGGGGGATCATCGACGGATGGAGACGCGAGAAGCCGGAGTATTGGCTGACCAGAAAAGCCTACTCTCCCATTCGCATCGACGACCGGCCCGTCGCGGTCCCGGAACAGGGACTCCCGCTTGCCATCCCTGTTCGCAATGCCTTCGATCACACGGACCTGAATGAGATTGAAGTCCGCTGGGCTTTAAACTCAGCGGCAAGCCAGCAACTCCGCCTCAACCTGCCGCCGCATGGGTCGGGGTATCTGGAGATTCCGCCGCAGCCCTGGAAAGCCGGAGACACACTGCACCTGGACTTCCTTGCCAGCGGCGTTTCTATCGACCGGTTCAGGCTTCCCCTCGGAACGCCGAAGCTGTCGATCCCTGTGTCGAAAGCGGCGCCGGTGAAGCTGGAAAAGAGCGGCAATCGCGTGGTGATAACCGGGCCGCGTTTCTCGATTGTGTTCAGCCAGGTAACCGGACTTATTACCGAAGCGCGATTCAATAATCAGCCGGTCATCACCGGAGGCCCATACCTTGACCTGGGCGATGGGCCCCTCAAGGGACACTGGCTGCCGAATAAATTTGAAGCCAGCATCGATGGAGACGTAGCGAGAATCTATACATCCGGTGAAGCCGAAGCCAGTTTAGGAATTTCTGGCGTACCGGTAGAGTTTGAGATCACCGTTGACGGGGCCGGTCTGATCTCCACCTTATACCGGCCCCACGGCGGAAAACATCACTTCGGCATAGCGTATGCGCTGCCGTCCACGGTCGAGAAGCTGGCATGGAAGCGCTCTGCACTGTGGTCGGTCTATCCCAGCGGCCACATCGGACGTCCGCAGGGTTTGGCCTTGAAACAGTCGAACCATCCCGCGCTCAGATATGGAGCAAAACCAGAATGGCCGTGGTCAGAAGATACAGGCGACTTCTTTCTCTGGGGTAAAGATGGCAAGGCTCCGCAGGCGTCAAACGACTTCCGCTCACTGAAGCAGAACATCTGGTGGGCCTCCTGCATCCTGGCTGGCGGAGACATCCGGCTGCGAGCCGAAGGCAGTGCCGACATCGCCGCGCGCGCCGCTGTGCGGCCCGACGGACAGGTCACCTTCAGCCTCTACAACTTCTGGTCCTATCCCGATCTTGGTTGGGGAAACTACACCGGTCCGTCTGCCCCTGCGGTGGACATGCACGAAATTAAAGTGCGTCTTACAGATTTGCCGGAGGAGTAATCCGGGCGGTTATTCCGTGCTGTTGGTGACGAACAACTGCTCGGGCTTGGCGGCGATGACGCGATAAAGCGCAAACTGCCGCGAACTCTCGGCGCGCATCTCGAATAGCAGGCTGGCGCGATTGCTGGCCTCGGCATCGACGGCATCGATAAACCGCAGCCTCGGCGTGCGGTCCAGATGCGCTTCGTCGGTCACGCTGGCCAGCGCCAGCTTCAGCTCGCCAAGCGATGATTCCCCTGTACGGATGCCGTTGTCCTGCACAACTACCGTCACGTAACGCAGCGCCGAACCCACGCCATCCGTATGCGCCATGTAGACGAAGGTCGGCGCTCCGCCGTAGCTGAGCGTGAAGCCGCGCAAATCCTCGTCAAGCAACTCAATCGGAGCCGGAGTGCTCTTCGCGCCCTTTCCCGTTCTGCTGGCCTTGCTGGAAACGCGATTCGCCGCCGTCTGCCTGGGAGCCGCCGTTGAAGCTGTCTGCTCCGGCTCTTTAGCCTTTTGCGGAATTCCGCGCTTCAACACCGGAGCGCCCGGATCCTGCTCCGCCGTGGCCGCCACACTTGAGACCGATTCCGCGGGTGTCGAAGGCGCCTGGACAGACGAACCCGCCGCAGAAGAGTTCGCAATCACCGTCGAAGGCGGCGTCGGAGGGGCCTTATACGCAGCCAGCTTAGCGCGTGCGATGGCCCGCACCTTTTCGAGCACCGTTGCGTGCTCGGTTTCGTCCTGCCAGGCGCGCGCGAAGATGTGCGGCTCGCGGTTCTTGGCATCCGACACGGCAACCATCTGGCGCATATCGGCGGGCATTCCACGCAGCTCCGCGATGGTCTCCTTCTCCTCTGCCAACTGGCGATGCAGGGTGGGCCGGTCCGGATCGTCGTTCAGCGAAAGGCCGCCGCCCGAGACCGACGCCTGCTCCTTAACTTTTTTCTCCGGCGCTCGCCGCTTCAGCGTCGGACGATCGACATCGTCATCCTTTGCGCTCGCGTCCTGTCTAGCGCTGGAGGAGTTTTCCCCCGATACGGCAATCGTTGCGGGCGTCTTCGCCTGCTTCAGCTCAGGCGTGCTCGCCACTGGAGCAGGCGC
>WQYS01000302.1 GCA_009781125.1 Acidobacteriaceae bacterium
GCACCAGCCTTCTGCCAAGCGACCGCGACAAAGCATCGACCTCCGCCGAGAGTTGTTCCAGAAAGTGAATTGCCGAGCGGTCCACAAACTCGTGGATAGCATCAAGCCGCAAGCCGTCCATGTGATAATCTTTCAGCCACATCAGCGCGTTATCGCAGAAGAATCGCCGCACCTCGTCGCTGTCTTCAAACTCCAGATTGACGGCTTCTCCCCAGGGCGTGTGGTGGCGATTCGTCCTGTAGGGAGCGAACTTGCCGCTGTAGTTCCCCACCGGGCCGAAGTGGTTGTAGACCACATCCAGCACCACCGCGAGCCCCTTCGCGTGACAGGCATCGACGAATCGCTTGAGGCCGTCCGGTCCGCCGTAGCTCTGCTTGACCGCAAACAGGCTCACGCCGTCGTAGCCCCAGCCGAAGTCGCCGGGAAACTCAGCCACTGGCATCAGCTCCACGTGCGTCACTCCAAGCCGGACTAGATGGTCCAGTTGCCGAATCGCGCCGTCGAAGGAGCCTTCCGGAGAGAACGCGCCGATGTGAAGCTCATACAGAATCGCGGAGGATAAAGGCAGCGGCTGCCAGTCCGCGTCGCTCCACCGAAAGGCCTCGTGATCATAAAGCCGCGAAGCTCCATGCACGCCATGAGGCTGCCACAGTGAACGCGGATCAGGATAAGTCTTCGAGTCGTCGTCCAGCAGAAAGGCGTAGTCTGTGCCTGGTCCAGCTTCTTCGAGGCGTGCCGTCCACCAGCCGCGATCTCCCACGCGGCACATCGGATTTTTTTTCTCGTCCACTGCGACTGCAATCTGTTCCACATGTGGAGCCCAGACCGTGAACTCAAACATGATTTATTCCTTCTTTCATTAACCACAACAGCCCGGGTGCCCCATCCTTCGTCCGCCGATGGGATGCGGATGTCCAGTCTCTTCTGATCGGACGAAGGGTGGGAATGTAAGACGCACAAGCAGGCGTTTTTCATCTCCGAAACGTGGTGAGTTGAGCCGTATACTTTCCCACCCTTCGTCCGCACAAACAATTTGGGATGCCTCTGATCTGCCTTGGCGGACGAAGGATGGGGCACCCGGACTGTTGTGGCTTCCACCATCCCAATCAGTTGTGGCCGGCCACCAGCAGAGCGACCGGAAACTCCTTCAGCAGCGCCCTGACGGCGACGTGACCTCCCGCGACAACTTCGCCGGTCATGCGGTTCGTCCATTGTCCTTCCGGCAGCGCGAGCGAGGTATCGCGCCAGGCTCCGAGCAGACGCAGCGTAAACCTTGGAACCACCGTGACCACGGCATCGGCACGCATATAGGCAAGGACGTGATCCTGCTTGGCGCCCTCGGCCAGCAATGGAGTGTACGACGCCTCCGCGCCAAACCACTCGGGATGCTCGCGGCGAAGCTGCAAGGCTTGATAGATCGTCCACATCTTCGGCAGGCCTTCGTCGGCGCGAGCCATCACGCTGGCGGCTCCACCGTTATTGGCGATCTGCTTCATCTCCCGGAACAAGCGATGCCGCAGTTCATAATCCACGGGCCTGCGATTGTCCGGGTCAACCAGGCTCAGGTCCCACAGCTCGGTTCCCTGATACAGATCGGGCACGCCCGGAGCAGTGCACTTGACCAGCGTCTGCCCGAGCGAGTTCACGCGGCCCGCATCGCGGATTTTATTGACGAACTGCTCCAGCTCCCTCACGAAAGGAGCGTGCTGCAGTGTCTGCTCGACAAAGTTTTCGAGCGCGGCTTCAAACTCGCGGTTGATTGAGGTCCACGAGGTCTGCTGCCTGGCTTCGCGCACGGCCTTGCGCATGAAGCTCTGCGCCCGCTCCATCGGCAGCGGCCACGCGCCGACCAGCGTCTGATAGTACATGTACTCCGTATTTTTGTCGGGCATGGCTCCGTGAATCTCGGCGTTGATGCGCGACCAGCGATGAATGGCTGCGCCGAACTTTCCCGCTATCTCTGAAAGCACGCTCAGCCGCGCGCGCACGTCGTCGCTACGCTTGGTGTCGTGCGTCGCCAGCGCGGTCATGGTCAGCGGATGCGTCGCCTGCATCTTGGCGCAGTACTCGTGAAACTCTTCGATGCTTACGCCGCTCGCGCCCGGATTGCTTCCGACCTCGTTCATGGCCAGCAGGCGGTTATAGCAGTAGAGCGCCGTATCTTCGACGCCCTTGGCCATCACCGGCCCGGTGAACTGCTGGAAGCGCAGCAGAAACTCGGTCTCGCGCCGGCCCGTGACGGCCATCGTCAGCACGTCGCCAAGATAGTCGAAGAGCTCCGAATCGATGTCCTGCCGCTCGTGTTTGGCACACTCGACCGCCTGCCGTATGGAGGCCTTGTCCTCCTCGGTAATCTCATTGCGCGCGGGCGCGACATAGGTCCGGTAAACCGGAAAGCAAGCGGCCAGCTCGCGGATGGCGCGGCGCACCTCGGTGCTGGTGTAGTCGCGGCGGTCGCGGTTGGCCTCACAGATCTCCACAAACATTGAGGTCAGTTGATTGACGTCGCTGCCCAGCGCCTCCTGCATGATGTCGATCTTGCGCACGTGCGCAATGGTTGAAAACTCCTCCGTGCCCGCGCCGCCGAGAAAGTTCTGGTAGACGGCGCTCAGCTCGGCCAGCCCCGGCGGCCACACCAGAAGCCCCGTGACCATGTTCATGAAGTCGTAGCCGGTCGTGCCTTGGATCGGCCAGCTCTGGCGCAGAAGCTCGCCCGGCTCCAGAATCTTCTCGGCGACGATCCAGGCCTCGGGAGCCTGCCGCCGCAGGCGATCAAAATACTCCAGCGGATCGCGCAGCCCATCCGGATGATCGACGCGCACGCCATCGAGCACGCCCGCGCGCAGCCATTCGAGCACCAGGGCGTGCGACTCTTCGAAGACATGCTCGCGTTCGACGCGCAGGCCCACCAGCGAGTTCACGTCGAAGAAGCGCCGGTAGGCAAGCTGCTGGCCCGCCGTCTTCCAGTACGAGAGCCTGTAGTTCTGCTGGTTCAGAAAATCATCGAGCGCATCGAAGTTCGCATTCAGCTCGGCGACCGACTGCCCAATCGCCTCACAGGTCTGCCGCTCTTCCGCGCACAGCCGCTCCAGCAGCGTATACAGGACAACCTTGTCGCGGTGCCGCGCCAGCACGGTTCGGCGGTCCTCAAAGCTGGGCGAAGGCAGCTTGCCGAACGCCGCCGACAAAAAGCACAAAGTATCCGATTTCGCATACTCGGCGGCAGGAAACAGAATCACCGGCAGCGATTGCGGAGCTACCGGCAGCGACTGACCTGCCGCCTCCACATGAAACGCATGCCCGGCGCGCACGACTCGGATGCCTCCTGCCTTAAGCACGCGCCCGTACTGGTCGGAGAGGATCGGCGCCAGCACCTTGTCGCGCAGGCGCTCCTCCTGCGGTTGCCAGTCGATGTCGAAGAAGGAGGCGTAGCGGCTCGACTGCCCGTTCTCCAGCACGTCCCACCAGTAGCGGTTCTCCTTGCCCAGCGACATGTGGTTCGGCACCACGTCGAGCACCTGCCCCATGCCCAGCTCGCGCAGGCGGGCCGTGAACCGCGCATGGGCCTCCGCTCCACCCAGCTCTTCGTTCACCCGCTGATGCGAGACCACGTCGTAGCCGTGCGTGCTGCCCGGAGCCGCCTCCAGATACGGCGAGCAGTAGATGTGCGAGATGCCCAGCTCCTTCAGATAGCAGGCAACATCTACGGCGTCATCGAAGGTGAAGTCCTTATGAAGTTGCAGGCGATACGTGGACCGGGGAGTGCGCAGTATTGTCATCTACCCATCCCAAAAAAGAAGAGGATATTCATCGTGTGGAAGGCAGAAGTTTTACTTTTATTTAGAAGTCTTTTTGATGCGCGAGGTTGTCTGCGCCAGTTCAGTCCGGGTGCCCCATCCTTCGTCCGCCGATGCGGATGCGTTTATCCCATGCTTCTCTGGCGGACGAAGGGTGGGAGAGTATACGGCTCAACTCGCCACTGTTCCGGGTGGAAATATGGCTCATTGAGCATTTTGCTTTCCCACCCTTCGTCCGAAGAAGATGCATCGAGTACCC
>WQYS01000303.1 GCA_009781125.1 Acidobacteriaceae bacterium
AGCCTGCCGCAGGTGGAGTATCCGGTCATCTCGGTCAGCGCGGGCCTGCCGGGAGCCGATCCCGAGACCGTGGCCTCGGCCATCGTGACCCCACTCGAACGCCAGTTCTCAAGAATCGCCGGCGTCAACGAGATGACTTCGGTCTCCGGACTGGGAAGCGGCTCCATTACCTTGCAGTTCGATATGAGCCGCGACGTCAACGGCGCGGCGCGCGACGTGCAGGCGGCCATCAATGCGGCGCGCAGCCAGTTGCCGTCGAACCTTCCGCAGAACCCCTCGTACCGCAAGATCAACCCGGCGGACTCGCCCATACTGATTCTGGCGCTGACCTCGGACACCATGTCGATTCCGCAGATCTACGATGCCTGCGACAGCATCTTCTCGCAGAAGATCGCCCAGATCAGTGGCGTGGGACAGGTGTTCTGCGGCGGCAGCGCCAAGCCTGCCGTCCGCATTGAAGCCAATCCCGCGCAGCTTGCCAACTACGGGCTGGGGCTGGAGGCTCTGCGCTCCGCCGTTGGCACGGTGAATGTTCATCAGCCGACGGGCTACTTGCAGGACGAGGACCATCGCTGGATGGTCAGCACATCAGATCAGCTGTTTGGAGCAGCGGCCTATGCGCCGCTGGTCATAGCCACGGACCGCGGTCCGGTCAGCTCGTCTGCCGCTAAGAGCGGGCTTCCGACCTCTTTGCAGAGCAGCATAGCTCAATCGCAGACGGCGGCGGCAGGCTCAGCCTCCGCGGCGGCGATGTCGAGCGCCAGTCCGGCGGCGGTGTCGCACGGCATCGTGCGCATACAGGATGTCGCCGAGGTAAACGATAGCGTCGAGAACATTTATACAGCCGGTTCGCTCAACGGCAAGCGCGCGATTCTGGTCATCGTCTTCAAGACATCGACGGCCAACGTCATCGACACCGTGGACAACGTACTGAACACGCTGCCGCAGCTTCAGGCGGAGATCCCCGCCTCCATTGACGTTAATGTGGCCCTTGACCGCACCACCACGATCCGGGCCGCAGTCAAGGACATCACGCGCACGCTGATTATCTCGGTGGTGCTGGTGGTGCTGGTGGTCTTCGTCTTCCTGCGCGAGGTGAGGACGACACTGATTCCCAGTGTGAGCGTGCCGCTGAGTCTGCTGGGAACCTTCGGCATGATGTACCTGCTCGGATACACGCTGGATAACCTTTCGCTGATGGCGCTGGCTATCTCCACCGGCTTCGTCGTCGATGATGCCATCGTGGTGGTGGAGAACATCACCCGCCACCTGGAGAGCGGCATGTCTCCCTTCAAGGCGGCGATGGTGGGATCGAAGGAGATCGGCTTCACGGTCCTTTCCATGAGCACGTCGCTGATTGCCGTGTTCATCCCCATCCTGCTGATGGCGGGCATCGTGGGCAGGCTGTTCCGCGAGTTTGCCGTCACCCTGTCGATTGCCATCCTGATGTCGCTGGTGGTCTCACTGACCACGACCCCCATGCTGAGCGCCAGGTTCGTTACGCCGCACGGCGAGCGCAGCCGCGGACGCTTCTACCGTTGGGGAGAGAAGGGGCTGGCGTGGTTGACGGCAGAGTACGAGCGCGGACTGCGCTGGGTGCTGCGGCATCGCTGGTTCACGCTCACGATTCCGGCAGCAGCGTTTGTGCTGACCATCATTCTGTACTTCATCATCCCCAGCGGACTCTTCCCGCAGCAGGACACGGGGCGCATCGGCGGACGCATCGTCGGGCAGCAGGACATCTCCTTTGCTGCGATGAAGGACAAGGTGAACGAGTTTGCCTCCATCGTGGCGAAGGATCCGGGCGTCCAGAACGTGATGGCCTTTGTCGGCGGCGGCGGACCCGGCGGCGGAAGCAGCAACATGGGCAGCATGTTCATCTCGCTGAAGGACGATGCCCAGCGGCACAAGACCGGAGACACCGCCGACGCCATCGTTAACCGCCTGCGTCCCCAGACCGCCGGGATTCCGGGCGCGACGCTGTATCTACAGTCGTTTCAGGAGCTGCGTGTTGGCGGCAGAAGCGCGGCTGCTCTCTATCAGTATTCGCTGACCGCCGAGAACCTTGCCGACCTGAACGAGTGGGCCCCCAAGCTGCTGGCGGCGATGCAGAAGCTGCCGGAGATCAAAGACGCAAACTCGGATCAACAGAACCAGGGGCTGCGGGCGCAACTGGTGATCGACCGCGATACGGCCAGCCGCCTGGGAGTCACGCCTCTGGCGATCGATTCGACTCTGTCGGACGCCTTCGGGCAGAGGCAGGTCTCGACGACCTATATGCCGCTCAATCAGTACCACGTGGTTATGGAGGTGGCGCCCGAGTACCAGCGCAGTCCGGATGCGCTGAAGAACATCTACGTGAAGAGCACGAGCGGCGCCATGGTGCCGCTCTCGCAGCTCACTCACTACGAGCAGCAGCGGATTCCCCTGGCTGTCAACCACCAGTCGCAGATGCCGTCGGTGACGCTGAGCTTCAACCTGACGCCGGGCGTCTCGCTGGGCGAGGCCGCCGGCGCCATCGAGGCCGCCAGAGAAAGTATCGGCATGCCATCCACGGTGCGGGGCGGCTTTGCCGGCACCGCGCAGGTCTACCAGGCGTCGATGGCGACCATGCCCTGGCTGGTTCTGCTGGCGGTGGCCGCCGTCTACATCGTGCTTGGAATGCTGTATGAGAGCTTTATCCACCCGATCACCATTCTTTCGACGCTGCCTTCGGCGGGAGTCGGAGCCTTTGTCGCTCTGCTGCTGTTCAGGATGGACCTCAACGTCTTTGCCATGATCGGCTTCATTCTGCTGATCGGCATCGTGAAGAAGAACGCGATCATGATGATCGACTTCGCAATCTCTGCGCAGCGGCAGCAGGGCAAGACCGCCGAGGAGGCGATCTATCAGGCGTGCATGTTGCGCTTCCGCCCCATCATGATGACCACCATGGCGGCCCTGCTGGGCGGCGTGCCGCTGGCCTTCGGGACCGGAACCGGAAGCGAGCTGCGGCGTCCACTGGGAATCGCCATCGTTGGAGGCCTGATCGTCTCGCAGTGCCTGACGCTGTTTACGACTCCGGCGGTGTATCTGTTCTTTGAATGGCTGCCAGGGGCCATAGCCCGATTCGCCAGGTATGCCGCGGGTAGAAAGAAAATTCCTGATGTGGCTCAGGCGGTCAGCGAACAGTAAAGAAGGAAGAAATCTGGGTGCTCCATTCATGACGCAGTATTATCGCGTCATGAGTGGGGTTTGCTTCCGCCCCTGTATCTCGATGTAGATCAGCAGCAGGCTGACGGCCGCCGGAGTCACGCCTGCGATCCGGCTTGCCTGCCCGATGGTTCGTGGCCGCACGCGCGTCAGCTTCTCGTGCATCTCGCGCGACAGTCCGCAGACCGCATCGTAGTCGAACCAATCGGGAATCACACGCTGCTCGGCCCGCTTCAACTGCTCCATGGCGCGGCGCTGCTGGTTCAGATAGCCCGCGTACTTGGTCTCGGTTTCGACGGTCTTCATCTCGTTGCGCACCCAGGCGGGAAGGCGTCCGTCGGTGGCGGCTTCGACCCACGCGGCCAGCGCCGCATGCGCGCGCATGGCGTCGGCGAGCAGGGGGGCCAGTTTTTCGATGGTGATCTCAGGACGCTTCAATAACTGAGCGAACGAGACGCTCTCGATGCTTGCATCGGGAAGGATATCTCGCGCCTGATCCGCGCTCACTCGGGTCTTCTCAAGCAAATCAGCAAAGACACGCGCGCGCTCCTGTTTCGCTTCATAGACAGCCCATGCCGTGTCGTCGATCAGCCCCAGCCTGCGGCCATAGGGAGTCAGTCTGCGGTCTGCGTTATCGATACGCAGATGCAGGCGGAACTCGGCGCGTGAGGTGAACATCCTGTAAGGCTCATTCGTTCCCTTCGAGATCAGGTCGTCGATCAGGATACCCGTGTAGGCCTCGGTGCGATCCAGCGTAAACGGGGCTTCTCCCTTTACATACAGAGCGGCATTGACGCCCGCCATCAGGCCTTGACATCCAGCTTCTTCGTATCCGCTGGTGCCGTTGATCTG
>WQYS01000304.1 GCA_009781125.1 Acidobacteriaceae bacterium
TCTCCGGCGGTGGCCTCGAAGATGTCTCCCAGCCCGATCTGCCTGGGATGAACCTTCAGCCGTGCTCCGCCGTGCGGACCCTTGCGCTGCACGATCCAGCCTGCCTTGTGCAGCAGCAGAAACGTCCGCCGAATCATGACCGCACTCTCGTTCAGCAGCTCGGCTATGGACTGCGAGGTGTGCATCGCCTCCGGCTCGCTGGCCAGGACCGCCAGCACTCTTACGCTTAGTTGGAAACGCTCATTCTGTGCCATCTCAAGCAAGCTACCACAATTCGGGCTCGTCGTGCCGGGTGGCCGTGTAAACTTTTCAGGTGAATATTCTTTTTGTCGGCGACATCTTCGGCTCCGCTGGCCGCCGTATCGTACAAGAGCACATCTCTCATGTCGTGGAAACGCACTCCGTCGACCTGGTCGTCATCAATGGCGAAAACGCCGCTGGCGGCTTCGGCATCACGCCCGCCATCGCTGAGGATATCTTCGACATGGGCGCTCACGTCATCACCACCGGAAACCACATCTGGGACAAGCGCGAGATTCTCGAATACATGACCGTCCCTGCCGATAGCCACGAACGCAGCCGTCGCATTATCCGTCCGGCGAACTTTGCCGCCGGGACTCCCGGCTTCGGATTCTACGAGGGCGAGCTGCCAACCGGACAGAGCTATGCCGTCATCAATCTTCAGGGCCGCGTCTTCATGTCTTCGTGCGACGATCCCTTCCGCAAGGCCGACGAGCTGCTCCGCCAGATCAAAACCAAAGTCATCCTCGTCGATATGCACGCGGAGACCACCAGCGAAAAGGTCGCTCTGGGATGGTATCTGGACGGGCGCGTCACGGCGGTTCTGGGAACGCACACCCACATCCCCACGGCGGACGCGCGCGTTCTGCCCGGAGGCACAGCCTACCAGACTGACGTGGGCATGTCCGGCCCATACGATTCAGTGATCGGAGTCGAGACCGAGCTGGTTCTGCATCGCTTCCTCACCGGAATGCCAGGGAAGTTTGAAGCCGCCAAGGGAAATCCCATGATGAACGCGGCGCTGATCGGATGCGATGGAGCGACTGGACGTGCCCACAGCATCAGGCGCCTGATGCTGGGCGAATAAAGACTCCGCCTTCATCACACTCTTGAAATGTGTTGAAGAATAGCGCCGAAGGCGTGTTCTATACCAGCCCAGGGCGAAGCCCGGGGTAGCGTGGACAAACGAGGAAGAAAAGGGCTGAAGGCCCGCTCTATAGGTGTGGACAAATCTATAGAGCGGGCTTTCAGCCCTTGATTCGTAATAGGGGGACTCTTACCCAGGGCTTCGCCCTGGGCTGGTATAGAACGCGCCTTCGGCGCTCTTGCAGTACGGACGTCCGCTACCGAAATCTCATTTTTTAACGAAATTCGGAGATAGGCCTGGTTATTGATGCGGGAGCTATCCTTATTGCGGTTGCGCCGTTGTGCGCAGGTACGGCTTTACCGTCTTGAAGCCGGGAAAGACCTTGGCCGCTTCGTCGTTGGAGACGGCTCCGGAGATGATTACGTCCTGACCAGCCTTCCAGTCGGCAGGGGTCGAGACCTTGTGTTTGGCCGTCAACTGAATCGAGTCCAGAGCGCGCAGAATCTCGTCGAAGTTGCGGCCCGTGCTCATCGGGTATGCGAGCAGCAACTTGATGCGCTTGTCCGGTCCTATGATGAACACCGTGCGCACGGTGGCGTTGTCTGCCGGAGTGCGGCCTTCGCTGCTGTTGCCCGAGTCCGCCGGAAGCATGTCGTACAGCTTGGCGATCTTCAGGTCGGTATCGCCGATGATGGGATAGTTGACCACCGCGCCGGTAACCTCCTTGATGTCCTCGGCCCACTTGGCGTGGTTCTCCACGGGATCGACACTGAGGCCAATCACCTTGGCTCCGCGCGCGGCAAACTGTTTTTCCAGCGCCGCTACCGCGCCCAGTTCCGTCGTGCACACGGGGGTGAAGTCCTTGGGATGTGAGAAGAGTACGGCCCAGTTGTTGCCGATCCAGTCGTGGAAACGAATCGTGCCTTGTGTCGTCTTTGCCGTGAAGTCGGGAGCTACGTCGTTAATCCGAAGTGACATATGGAATTAGCCTCTGTGTGGGGTTTGCCCAACGCTCTTTAGGTTTTCAGATGCAAACCGCGGCAGAGAGGATTCAGCCGGGCGCTCGCGCTAGAGCTGCGCCGCTCATGCGTGTGGAAATAAAGTCCTTCCTATCAACTTAGAATGGCTGCATGGCAACTTCCCCCGAAGCCCACGCATACGACTACGCTCAGGTCGATGTCTTCGCCGAGCGGCCGCTGGAGGGCAATCCGTTGGCTGTCTTCGCAGACGGGCGCGGACTTTCCACCCAACAGATGCAGTCGATCGCGCGCGAGACCAATCTCTCGGAGACGGCCTTCATTCTGCCGCGCGCGCCCGAGGTGGAACGCACCAGCGGCGTCCGTGTGCGCATCTTCACCACGCAGGAGGAGCTGCCCTTTGCCGGGCATCCTACGCTGGGCACGGCGAGCTGGCTCTACTGGAACCATCCCATTTTTCGCGGCGCGGACGAGATCACGCTCGATCTTGCTGTGGGGCCAATTCCAGTGCGATTCCCGACACGGAAAGACGACCGGCACGGAGCCTTCGGCGTGATGCGGCAGCGTGATCCGGACTTCGGCGAGCCGGATCATGATTGCGCACGCATGGCGTCCTTGCTAGGCTTTGCCGCTGATGACCTGGACTCGAGCCTTCCCATCCAGATGGTGACGACAGGGAATCCATTCTGCATAGTTCCGCTGCGTTCAGTCGAGGCTCTGGGAAGACTGGCTTTGCCACGAACCGCCGAGCTGCGATCTTATCTAGACAACTGTGGCGCAAAGTTTTTTTATTTTCTGACGCAGGCAACCAACTCCAGCGCGGACTGGCGCGCCAGAATGCAGTTCTACACGGGCGAAGACCCAGCGACTGGTTCAGCCGCTGGTCCTGCTATTGCTTATCTAGTGCATCACCACAGAGTTGACAGTGGCGAGACCACCATCCTTGAACAGGGAATCGAGATCGGGCGGCCCAGCCGTCTTCACGTATCTGCAAAATCTGTCGACGGAAGCGTCACCGATGTGTGCGTCGGAGGGCGCACCATACCTGTTGCAATGGGACGCTTTTTCCTGTCGTGATACACCCGTTTTCAACAGTCGTGTAATCACAATCGGCGCGATTGGCGCGTGTCTCACAGATAGCGGTGGATGGTTGTGACCAAATTTGGGGCATCTTCGCTTTATTTTCGCCGTTGCCAAGCCGTCCGGCTCTTCATAGTCTGAGCAAGTCGGCAGGGAATGCATACAGCGTTAATGCAGTGTACCGCAGATGAGTTTTCTGCCCGGATTACAAACAACATGAGTTGAGAGCCGTCCCGGCGATGTGATGGGGCGCTCTCGTCCGCAATCCGGCGAAACCGGCTGACTCTTCAGCGCGTGTTCTCCGGAAGGTGGCACTGTTCTCCTCGTGGAGCAGGCAGTGGAGCTTTGCTCTTTTGCGCTGCGCCTCGGCGAGCAGACGTCCCCTTGCGCTCTGAAGCTCGGCTTCGGTGTCTGGGTTGCGGGAATTTTGGACTTTGCTTTTGGCCAGACCGCTGGAGCCCGCTCGAAAGAGAGGCGTCCGGCAGAAATTGAGAATGACGTGCGCCCCAAGAAGACGATCCTCTGCGTAGACGGCAACGAACAAGCCCTCTCGATCCGCAGGTTCCTGCTGGAGACGCGCGGCTACCGCGTGATTCCCGCGCTCACGGCGCAGGAGGCGCTGGAGGTGGTGGGCCAGGCCGTGCCCGGCTCGCTGGACCTGCTGCTGTGCGATCTTCTGCTGCCGCGCATGGACGGCAACGAGCTGGTTCGCCGCGCCAAACAGCGCTGTCCGTGGCTGCCGGCGATGATCGTTTCGGGGACGGTGGCCGCGTTTGACCGCGCCAGTTCGGCGGACGCTTTTCTCCCCAAAGGCTCATGTTCGTCTGCCGAGATGATCGAGCGCGTGCGCGTGCTGGTGGCCCGCAAGCGCGGCCCCA
>WQYS01000305.1 GCA_009781125.1 Acidobacteriaceae bacterium
ACTTCGAGATCGGCGGCCTGGCGCGCTGGTTCCGCAGCCGCTACTATCCGCAGACGTGGGATGCGACAAACTCTGTCTATGTCCTGTCGGCTACCGAAGGCGCGAACAGCACCAAGGGCGGCGGTGGCTTCTTTGCCAACCTGCGTATGCCTGCTACCAAGTACCTTGATGCAGGCGTTCACATCCTTGCCGGTTCGGGCGTAGGCCGCTACGGAACCTCGACGCTGCCGGATACAACCGTTCATCCGGACGGAACGCTGGCTCCCATCAAGAGCTACCAGTGGCTGCTCTCACTCGAAGCTCATCCGGCCAAGAAGCTGGATATCTTTGGCTACGCTGGTTCTGAGTACGCGCAGCGCACGACCTATGCGGATCCCAATAAAGTGGATGCCAATGGAAATCCAGTGTTGGTTGGCTACGCTCCCCGCACCAGCCGCAACGACGGATGCACCGTCGAGACGCTGCCCACAAGCGCGGGTAACGGATTTGCAGGCGGCGCGCCCTACAATCCGGGCACTCCGGCCAACTGCCTGGGCGCGACGCGCGCGCTCGTAGAGGGCACGGCGGGCTTCACCTATCGCGTCTACAACAGTCCGAAGTATGGCAAGCTGCAATATCAGTTCCAGTACAGCCGCCTGGTCCGCAATGCATGGCTGGGTATTGGCGGTGCGCCTTCGGCGAACAACAACCTCATCCTCACCAGTATGCGTTACTACATTCCGTAGTCAGTGCATAACAGGGAAGAACAAGAGGCATCCGAATTCGGATGCCTCTTGTTCTTTCACCTTGTCATTTTAGAAGAAGGTGTAAGTAATCCCCATGACGGACTGGAAGCTGTTCTTTTTGTACCCGATCTGCGGAGTGTTGAGATAGTTGTTGCTCAGGCTCAAGCCGACGCCGAAGTGATGGTAAACCGGCACTGTAAAGGCGATGCTCCCGTTCCATTGATAGGCGGATGGCGTATTCCAGGGCTGGCTGTAGTCAACACTCTGGGTCAGCGTGGCATGCATCGGAAACGTGCGCGTGTAGGTCTCGCCGAAGGTGACGCCCATCAGATTCATATTCTCTAAAGAGTCTTCTCCCTCTGGGAGAGACATGTAGTTCAGACGCTGATAATTGATGGCTCCCGTTACATCGAGCTGCTGCACGGCGTTCTGAATCACCGTGCCGCCTACGCCGGCGCCGTAGGTCTGCTGCAGGCTCATGCCCTGCGAGTAGTTATGGTCAAAAGCGACAGTTCCCAGCGCATACATACGCGGGGTGAAGTATTTGTTGTGCTGGAGGTCGGTATGGAAGATGCTTGTCTTGGCAACGCTAACGTCGGGCTGGCCCGGAATCACCGGCTGGGTCAGCTTGCCGTAGGTCTCCGAAAGATTGTAGATCGTGCGCGTCCGCTGCGGCAGAGAAGTCACTGCGGGAACAGAGCGAGCCAAAGCGATAGCCGCTGTGTAGGTTGCTCCATATGCGGTCCCTTGAATGTTGGTGGCGCCCCCGGTAACCGTTCCTTTCCATCCGCGGAAAGGACCAGATTTGTCCGGAACCTCCTTATTTGAGGCTGCCGTATCAACTACGGCGTTCGCACCACTGACGGCGGTTTGCTCATTCTGGCCGTAGCTTGGCGGAGAGATGCTGCTGTCCGGCGCGGCGTTCTGGCTGGCCTGTATCACCGGAGCCTGTGTGCCCCGCTTGCGGTTGGTTGTCATGTCGGAGCCGCCCTCCGTGCGCAGGGCCTTTACCTTGGACATGTCCACGGTAAACTTGCCGACGATGTCGTTCTGGAAGGTAACGCTGTTCCCCGTCCTGCTCAGCAGTGTGCCTGTAAGCTGGTCGCCGTTCGCGAAGACAATCACAGCACGCCTGGGTTTCGAGTCCGCCTTTGCGCCCGTCTGTGACTGAAGGGGATTTGCAGCGATACCGGCAGACAAACACAGCACTATAAGCAAAGGAATGCGGCGCCCGGAACGGACTGAAACATGAGCAAATATGTTCATCGTTTCAGAATAAAGGATTTTCTTTGCATAAAAACACAGATAACGTTACTCAACGACTACCGGCTTTCAGCCGGTAGTCGTTGAGCGGGTATTCATATTGGGCCTATAACAGTTACAAACTGGCCTTGAACAGGTCTCTCATCTTGCCATACGCGCGTTCGGCGGATGGCTCGTTGTAGCTGGGGTTATCCGAGACGGTCCATCCGTGACCGGCCCCTGCATACAGCTCGCTCTGATAGCTTCCACCCCATGCTTTGAGAGCCTGCTCAAAGTGAGCGATGTCATCGGCGGTCATGGTTGGGTCATGGTCGGCGTGTCCGAAGTAGAGCTTCGCCTTCACCCTGGGCAGAACCATATGCGGACTACCGGGATCGTTCTCCTTGTAGAGGCTTCCACCGTGGAAGGACGCTATGGCGCGAACCTTGTCGGGCCGTATCGAAGCCGTGCGCAGGGCGTGGCTCCCTCCGATGCAGTAGCCGACGATGCCGATCCTGTCTGCTACGACCGACGGCTGCGACGCCAGGAAATCGATGTAGACGGCAAAGTCCTGCGCCTGCACCTCGGGGGTCAGCGGAGCGATCAGCTCGCGCAGACGCTCCATCGAGCGCGGGTCTCCGATTCTGCGTTCAAAGGTAAACACCGGAGGCCGGCTGGTGCGGTAAAACGTGTTCGGCATCAGAACGACGTAGCCTTCGCTGGCGAGTCTCTTTGCCATCGTTTGCTGCACGTCGCGAATGCTGCCGATGTCAGGGAAGTGCAGAACACCGGGAAGCGGATGCGTGGTATCGGGTGTAAAAAGTACGGCGTCGGCGGCTCCGCCGGGCATTTGTAGCTGAATATCCTGTTCTTTCATGATTTCTCCCGTTACGAACGAAAATTTATCACACTTTCCACTACCTCTTCCTCTTGTCATTCCTGAGCGAAGCGACGGAATCTTTTTGCCCGGAGCGGTAAAACCGTTCGGGTGCCCCATCCTTGCGCAGTTTCATCGCGCAAGGGTGGGAATGCAAGACGCTCAGTCAACCATGTTTTCTATCCCAAACAATGGTGAGTTGAGCCGTATACATTCCCACCCTTCGCAAAAAGCGCGAAGGATGGGGCACCCGGTCGTCCGTGGCAGGGCGAAAGAAAGCGGATTCCGTTGCTTTGCTCCGGAATGACAGGGGGAGGGGAAAAGCCACGGTAAATAGACATTGCTCTCGATAATAGATTTTGTAAGCTGGCTATTTGATGTGGTTGCTGCCCGTCTGACAGAAGCGGTGCTTTCCCGTAAACTTAAACCTTGGCCTGAGCCCTCGTCCTGTAAGGCTTCCTGCTGCAATCCATTATGGCTGAAACGGCAACAGCATCCCACGATCCGGCGATACATGCGGCCCACGATTCGACTCCGTGGCTGATCGCTGTCTCGGTCATGCTGGTGACCTTCATGGAGGTGCTGGACACCTCGGTCGCCTCCGTAGCCCTGCCCTACATTGCCGGATCGCTCTCGGCCTCTACCGACGAGGCCACCTGGGTTCTCACCAGCTATCTGGTCGCCAACGCCATCGTCCTTCCGGCGAGCAACTGGTTCGCTCTGAAGTTTGGCCGCAAACGCTTCCTGATGTCGTGCGTGGCCATCTTTACGGTGGCCAGCTTCGCCTGCGGAGGCGCGCCCTCGCTGACCATCATCCTTCTGGCGCGCATCGTGCAGGGAGCCGGAGGCGGCGCTCTGCAGCCGCTGGCCCAGGCCATCCTGATGGAGTCCTTTCCGCCCAGGAAGCGCGGCGCGGCCATGTCGATCTACTCCTTCGGCGTGGTCGTGGCGCCGATCCTCGGCCCTACGCTCGGCGGCTGGCTCACCGACAGCTACTCCTGGCGGTATGCCTTCTACATCAACATCCCCATCGGCATCCTCGCGCTGTACATGATTAACCGCTTCGTCCACGATCCCAGCTACATCAAGCACGCCAAGGTCAGGCCGTTCGATAACCTCGGCTTCGGTTTGCTGGTGATCTGGATCGGGTGCCTGCAAGTCATCCTTG
>WQYS01000306.1 GCA_009781125.1 Acidobacteriaceae bacterium
GAGGAATCGACGCTGGCGGTGTCGGCCATGTTCCTGGGCATCGGACACGAACCCAACACGAAGCCCTTCGCCGGACTGCTCGACCTGGACAACGACGGCTACATCGTGTCGAAGAACAATGTTCTAACGACGAATAAGGGCGAAGTCATTCCGGGCGTCTTCGCCTGCGGAGACGTTCAGGACCGCCGATATCGCCAGGCGATTACGGCGGCAGGCTCCGGCTGCATGGCCGCGCTCGAAGTAGAGAAGTTTCTGGAGGAGCACGGGCGCTAGTCCGTGTTCCTCCTCAGAGCCTGCTGCATAAGCGCACTCAGGCTGTACGGATCGGCTCTGTTCCGCGGCTTACGATCTTTAGATATTGGGCATAGACGTAGAGCCGGTCTCGCTCACGACCTGTTATCTCTCGCGTAATGCCCAACTTCTCCAGCCGCATCAGTGCACTGCCTACGGTATTCACCGAAAGGTCCAGAGCACGCGCGGCTGTGCGGATTTCAAAGAGAGGCTTCTTCTGCATATATTCATGAACGCGCAAGGCGGAGAGCGATGCGCGCCCAATGCCCTGAATGCGTTTTCGATCTGCATCAAACAACCGAATCAATTCCACCGCCGTATCGGCGGCTTGTTTCGCCATGGTTTCCGCGCCCTCCAGAAAGAAGGCCAGCCACTCTTCCCACACGCCTTCGGTTCGGACACGCTGCAGCAGGTCGTAGTAGGTTGCGCGATGCGTCTTGAAATACAGACTGAGATAAAGCAACGGCTCACGCAGTACACCCCGTGAACAGAGCAAGAGTGTAATCAGCAAGCGCCCAAGTCTTCCGTTGCCATCCAGAAACGGGTGGATGGTTTCAAACTGCACATGAATCAGGCCAAGTTGGACCATCAGCGGTAGTGTCTGACGTTCATCATGGAAAAACCTTTCGAAGCTGTCCAGACATTCCATCAGGCGTTCGGGCGGAGGAGGAACGAACGAGGCATTGCCGGGACGTGTACCGCCAATCCAGTTCTGGGAGCGGCGAAACTCTCCCGGTGTCTGGTCGCCGCCCCGCCCGTTGCGCAGAAGAATGCCGTGAATCTCACAGATCAAACGCAGCGAGAACGGGAATCCTCCACGAAGCCGATCCAAACCATGCTGCATGGCGGCCACATAATTTGAGACCTCCCGCACGTCGTCGATGGGAACGCCCGGCGCGGCATCGTTCTCAAATAAGAGCAGATCGGAGAGCGAAGACTGCGTGCCCTCAATCTGCGAACTCAATACCGCTTCTTTGCGAACGTACAGGTACAGAAAGAACTCTGTATTCGGCAAAAGAGTAGAAAGCCCGTCCAGCCGCCCTAACGCCTGATTCGTACGGTCAAGAAGCGAATGAAGAAGATCCAGTTCCAGTGGTGGCACGGGGGGAAGCGGTTGAGGAATGAACGCCCGGACGCTCTCTCCCGTCGTGCTGTTAATGGCGTATCTTCCGGTCTCCCTCATGGGCATCTTGAAACATCTCTCAATAACGGTGTTCTTATTTGAAGATAGCGATCCATCTTTCAGTAACGGCCATCGTTATTTAAAAATAATACATCATCCTTAAATAACACTGTTGTTTATTTAAACTTCTAACAACTATTTATATTTCTACTATTTACATGATTTTTCTGGTTTTTAGAACTTGTGGAACATGAAGAAGGCTCCGGCGACCAGGCAGCCGAAGGCCACGGCATGGTTCCAGCGCAGATGTTCGCCAAAGTAATAGACGGTAAACACGCCGAAGACCGTTAGCGTGATGATCTCCTGTATAACCTTGAGCTGGCTGGGCGTGAAGATGCGCGCGCCCATGCGGTTGGCCGGGACCTGCAGGCAGTATTCAAACAGCGCAATCAGCCAACTGATCAGAATGACCTTCCACAGGGCCACATGGCGATACTTGAGGTGGCCGTACCAGGCGAAGGTCATGAAGATGTTCGAACCGATGAGCAGCAGGATGGTCCACATGCGCGTGCGTCTCCAGGGAGGGGATAAATTCATGATAACTGGCTAGAATCAGAGCTATGTCGATTGCAGAGAATCTGGAGCGGGTGCGCGACGAGATCGCCGCCGCCTGTCGCCACGCACACCGCGCCGACGAGGACGTAACGCTGATGGCCGTCAGCAAGGTGCATCCGGTCGAAGCCATCTGCGAGGCGTATGCCGCGGGCCAGAGACTCTTCGGCGAGAACCGCGTGCAGGAGTTTCAGCAGAAATCAGAGAGCCTTCGCAATCTAAAGGATGCTCGGTTTCATCTCATCGGGCCTCTTCAATCTAACAAAACAAAAAAGGCCGTGGAGCTGTTCGACGCCATCGACGCGGTAGACTCGCTGAAGACCGCCGAACGGCTGGAGGCCGCAGCGAAAGCGCTGGGCAAGCGGCTCCCCATTTTGATCGAGGTCAAGTTGAGCCATGAGGAGTCTAAACATGGCGTGGCTCCGGATGAGCTGCCTGCTTTGTTGGACGCCATGCGCGGGTTCGATGCGGTTGTGGCAGCTGGGCTTATGACCGTGCCGCCGTGGTCAGAGGACGCCGAACTCTCCCGGCCTTATTTCAGAGAGCTGCGGCGGCTGCGCGATCTGGCGGCAAAGACTCACCCGGGGGTGACGCAGCTTTCCATGGGAATGTCGAACGACTTCGCCGTAGCCATCGAAGAAGGCAGCACCTCGGTGCGCATCGGAACCGCGATCTTCGGCAGACGGACGATTTTGAAATGAACGACACGGACAGTTTCGTGAGAGACGTATCGGATGGATGCACGCTGAGCGTGCGTGTGCATCCGGGCGCGAAGTCGAATGCCGTGGCGGGCTTGCATGCCGGAGCGGTGAAGATATCGTTGCAGGCTCCGGCGGTCGATGGCCGTGCCAACGATGCTCTCATTGCGTTCGTCGCCGAAAAGGTGGGTCTGCCGCGAGCGCGGGTTTTGCTCCTTTCAGGGGTGACGAACCGGAGCAAGGCGCTCCGCATCACCGGCAAGACCGCCCGCGAGGTGTGGATGGCGCTCTTTCCGGAAGTGAACTGCTGAAGGATACACTGGGTTTTAATGCAGAGTTCAAAACGAAAGCGGGTGCTGATTGTTCGCATCGGCGCCATGGGCGATGTGCTGCACGCCATGCCTGCGGTGGCAGCGCTCGGGCTGGCGCATCCAGAGTGGGAGATCGGATGGGTCGTCGAGCCGCGATGGCTTCCTCTGCTGCGGTCCGCAGATGAACCGCGCGGGCCGCGAATGCCTCTGGTCGATCATGTCTATCTGGCCGCGACCAAGGCCTGGAAGAAGCAGCCGCTTTCGGGCAGAACCTTAGCAGACATTCGGTCTCTGGCACGCTCGCTGCGCGATGCGAGGTTCGATCTCTGCGTAGATCTGCAAGGCTCGATCCGCTCTGCGGTCATCGGGAGAATGGCTGGGGCAATGCGTCTCGCAGGACCGGCCAAGCCGCGCGAGACTCCGGCACGCTGGCTGTATCGGGAAAAGATCGCGACCCACGCAACGCACGTGGTCGAACAAGGAGGCGAATTGCTGAGCGTAGCCGTCGGCGAAAATCTGCTTCCGGCTAAGGTGGTCTTCCCGGAGGACGAAGCGGCCGAAGCAGCCTGCGATCATTTGCTGGATCAGGCTTTGGGCGAGCAGAAAAGATTCGTGCTCATGGCTCCCTCGGCGGGCTGGGGAGCGAAACGGTGGCCTGCTGAGCGCTACGGCGAAGTAGCGAAACATCTAGCCGAAGCTGGTTTCGGAGTGCTGGTCAATGCGTCCGTTGCCGACAACAATCTGGCGCTTCGCGTCGTGGAGGCGAGCGGCAACCGGGCTTCCGTCGTGCCTACGTCTCTCGCGGAGCTCATCGCTCTTACGCGGCGGGCGGCGCTGGTTATTGCGGGCGATACCGGACCTCTGCATTTGGCGGCGGCGCTGGAGCGTCCCGTGGTGGCAATCTTCGGCCCGACCGATCCGGCGCGCAATGGGCCTTATGCAACAC
>WQYS01000307.1 GCA_009781125.1 Acidobacteriaceae bacterium
CCGCACCCAATCAGATCACCGCAGGGATGCCGAACAACTACCTACCGACGGGCGATCTCGCCTACCCGCGCACCACCTCCTTCACCAAGATCAACTCGGCCCCCACCGAGAGCACGCAGATCTTCGGCAAATACAGCATCGAGCCGTTCACCATCGACGATCCGCAGGGACTCGGCGCAGCCGGAGGTCCCTCCATCGACGGCGGGCAGCCGGGCGCGGCGGCTGGACGCATCCAGAACGTCGGCCTCGGAGTTAGCCACATCATCTCCAGCAGCATGGTCATCGACGCCGACTTCGGCTACACCCGCCAGCGCACCGGAGCGCAATCGCTGATCGATATCGCCGCCGGAGATTTCGGCCAGACCTTGGGCATCCCTGGCACCAACGGGCAGGGACAGAACTACGTCGGGCAGCCGGTCTTTGCCTTCGGAGCCGTCCAGACCAGCGGAGCCTCCACGTCGTTCACGTCGCTGGGCAACACCAGCGGAGCTAATCCGTTCCTCTTCCGCGACAACCAGTTCACCGGCGACGTGAACTTCAGTTGGAACATACGCCGCCACGCCACCAAGTACGGCTTCACCTACTATCACTTCCTGTTGAACCACTTTCAGCCCAGCAGCGGAGGCGCGATCCTCAACCCGCGCGGCGGATTCGCCTTCCAGGGCGGCATGACCTGCACCAGTACCAGCACCTCCGACTGCGGCCTCTCCACCTACAACGCGCTGGCCGACTTCCTGCTGGGCCTGCCGAACCAGGCCGGAACGGCAAGCAACGCCGTCGCCAAGACCACTCAGTTTGCCAACCCCAACTCGCTGCGCTGGAGTGTGTACGCGGCCTACGCGCAGGACCAGTGGGCGATTACGCCGAAGCTCACGCTGAACTACGGCGTCCGCTACGAGTTCTATCCCATGGCGTACCGCAACCATGGAGGCGCTGGTATTCTCGATCCGACCTTGCCGCAGTCTGCAAACATCATGATCGGCGGCATCGACGGCAATCCGCAGAACGCTGGCATTGACGTGGGACACGGTTTCTTCGCTCCACGCCTCGGCGTTGCCTATCGCATCGACGACAAGACCGTCATCCGCGCCGGAGCGGGCGTCACCAGCGACCCGGACAGCTTCCGCTTCCTGCGCGATTCGTATCCGGCAACGCTGATCGCCAGCTACAACTCGCCCGCCGTCGGCCAGATCTCGGTGGACCCGGCCAACAACAGCGCGCCCATGCCGCTCAGCTACGGCATCCCGGCGGCGGTTGCTCCGGCCATCGTCAACGGATTCACCTCGCTTCCCGTCACCGCCGGCACGGCCACGGTAAAGAAGAACTTCAACCGGGGCTACATCGAGAGCTGGAATCTTTTCTTCCAGCACGACATGGGTCTCAACATGGTTGCCAACATCGGCTACGTGGGCACGCATCAGGTCCGGCAGCCTGCGCAGACGGGTTACCTGAACGCCGCGCCGCTGGCCAGCGGATCGACCATCTGCATGGCCAATGGGCAGTTCAATCCGTCGTCGCCGTACTACAACGGAACGCTGGGCAGCAATCCCTGCAGCTTCGCGGCGAACACGCTTATCAACATCGGATACCCGTGTCCGCCCAGCTCCAAGGGCAGGTCTCTCGGGGCCTGCTACAACACCGGCGGCATCGGCGTGGTCGAGCCGCTCTTCAGCGCCACCTACAACGCTCTGCAGGCGCAGTTGACCCGCTACGCCGGGCGGAACTCATCCTTCGGACTGGTCTACACCTGGTCGCACGCCTTCGCCTACGCGGAGAACGGCGCGGGCTCAGGCTCATCGGGCGTCCCGTGGAACTACCCGGCGTACTACAAGTTCAACCGCGCCACGGCGAACTATGACCGCACCAATAACCTTCAGTTCTGGGGCATCTACTCGCTGCCCTTCGGACACGGCCAGAAGTGGGCGAATCGCGGCCTTGCCGATACCATCCTTGGCGGCTTCCAGTTGAACGGCTCGCTGAGCCACATCAGCGGCACGCCGTTCACCGTCAACGCCAACAGCAACCCCGGCTTCGCACCGGGCGCGCCGCTCTATGCCGACCTGGTCGCCAACTATCGCCAGATCGGCGGCCATCTGGGAGGCAAGGCATGGTTCAATCCATCTGCCTTCGCCAACCCGATTCAACCAACCTACACAGCGACCATGACGCCGGATCAAATTGCCATGCCCGTCTTCGGCAACACCGGCCGCAACCAGTTCCGAGGCCCCGGACAAACCGTAATTAACGCCAGCGTCTTCCGCGGATTCCACGTCTGGCGCGAGAGCGAGTTCCAGATTCGCTTCGAGGCGTTCAACGCGCTGAACCATCCTCAGCTCGGAAACCCGAACACGACAGTTCCGTCTCCAGCCAGCATCGCCGCCGGCAACTTTGGCAACTTCGGCGTGATCACCGGCGGCTACGGAGCCACGCGCACCTTGCAGTTCAGCGGACGATTCAACTTTTAGCCCAACCGTATATTGAAAGCCCCACTCATGCCGCGATCAAACTACTACATGAATGGGGTACGCGGCAGCTTATACTGCGATCGCATCATGTACATCAATCAAGAGCCGCTTCCCAACGGCGCGCGAAGCGGATTCAAGCTGGTCCAGGCGTGATGCATGATTGAGATCGAGCAGGCGATCCACCTGGGGAAGATGGCAGTTGAGACGCCGTGCCAGTTCTGCCTTTCCAGTCCCGCTGGCAAGCATCGCTGAATACAGAGCAACCTTGGCTTCGGTCAATGCAGGCAGGGTCACAACCACCTTACCGCTGCTGCTGGAAGCTGGAATTGGCCTTCGCTGCTGGATATAACCCATGAGCGCAGTTTCAATCGCATCGACTGCACGCGACAGGGCTTCGTCCCGGTCTTCCCCAAAAGTGTGCGCCTCGGGAATTGCCGGCACGTCCACCAGAATGGTTCCGTTGGTATCTCTGGAGAGTTTTACAGAATAACGAAGCATAACTGATTCCGTCCTTTCCCACTTCAGGCCAAGATCCTTTTTTATTCGTTGTTCCAGCCCTTTACCAATCTCCTTGCCCTTGCCGTGCATAGGCAGAACCGTCATCTTATCGTTCCACATGACCTTGAGATGACCACCTCTACCGGACTCAAATGAACACCCTTGTTTTTCAAGCCATCTTTTGAATTCGGTACTGTTCGCGATCTGATCACACAACACTTTTGTTGTGTGGTTAACAGAAGTGTTGCGTTAAAAAATCAGCCCGGACAAAATCCGGGCTGATTGACTTGCAGACTGTGCAAAGACTTATGCGTTGCTTGCTTCCGCGGCGATCTGCGCGGTGGTGGCAACGGTCCAGCTGGGATCGCCAACCTTGAAGCGCGCGAAGCGGCGTACGCTGATGTTCTCACCCAGCTTGGCCACCTTGGTTGCGATGATCTGCGCGATGGTCTGGCTCTGTTCCTTGATGAATGGCTGGTCCAGCAGGCAGAACTCCTCGTAAAACTTGCCCATCTTGCCTTCGACGATCTTATCGGCGAACTCGGGCTTCTTGCCCGCCGCGATCGCTTGTGCACGGTAGATGTCCTTCTCGCGGGCGAGATCGGCCTCGGAGACGTCTTCCTTGCGCACGTAGCGCGGATCGGACGCGGCAATGTGCATGGCGATGTCGCGCAGCAGCTCCTGGAAGTCCGTCGTGCGGGCCACGAAATCCGACTCGCAGTTCAGCTCCAGCAGCACGCCGATCTTGCCGCCGGCGTGGATGTACGTTCCCACCGCGCCTTCATTGGTCGTGCGCGAGGCCTTCTTGGCAGCCGAAGCCATGCCACGCTTGCGCAGCACCACGAAGGCGGCTTCCATGTCGCCCTTGGCCTCCTGCAGGGCCTTCAGGCAGTCGCCCATGGGGGCGCCAGACTTCTCGCGGAGTTCCTTGACGAATTTTGCATCGATCTTCACGGCGGTATCAGACATTGAAAATTCCCTTCCTGTAAAAAGCTTTGATC
>WQYS01000308.1 GCA_009781125.1 Acidobacteriaceae bacterium
TACGGGCGTTCTGACGCTGAGGTCATGCGCTTCTGCCAGTCGTTCATGACGGAGCTGCATCGCCACCTGGGCGAGTACACCGACGTGCCCGCCGGCGACATCGGCGTAGGCGGACGCGAGATCGGCTTCCTCTTCGGCCAGTACAAGCGGCTGACCAACAAGTACGAGGCGGGCGTGCTGACCGGCAAGGGCCTCAGCTACGGCGGATCGCTGGTGCGTACCGAGGCCACCGGCTACGGCGCCACCTACTTCGTCGAGCGCATGCTGGGCACGAAGAAGGAGTCCATCGAGGGCAAGCGCGCCGTGGTCTCCGGATCGGGCAACGTCGCCATCTACACCATCGAGAAGATCCACGAGCTGGGCGGAACCGTGGTTGCCTGCTCCGACTCCAATGGCTACGTGGTGGACGAAAAGGGAATCGACCTCAAGCTCGTCAAGGAGCTCAAGGAAGTGCGCCGCGCCCGCATCTCGGAGTACGTCACGCTTAAGAAGAACGGCAGCTACTACGTCGAGAAGGGCAAGGGCTCGATCTGGGATGTGCCGTGCGCGATCGCGATGCCTTCGGCCACGCAGAACGAAGTGACCGGCAAGGACGCGAAGACCCTGATCGCCAACGGTGTCAAGGCGGTCGGCGAAGGCGCCAACATGCCCAGCACTCCCGAAGCCGTGCGTGCCTTCCAGGAGGCTGGCGTGCTCTTCGGACCGGGCAAGGCTGCCAACGCAGGCGGCGTTGCTACCTCGGCTCTCGAGATGCAGCAGAACGCCTGCCGCGATAGCTGGACCTTCGAGCAGACCGAGAAGCGTCTGGCCGAGATCATGCACAACATTCACGACACATGTGCAGAGACGGCGGAAGAGTACGGTGCTCCGGGCAACTATGTTTTGGGAGCGAATATCGCCGGGTTCGTGCGCGTCGCCGAGGCGATGCGCGCATTTGGTGTTATCTAAAATCTAACGGACTTCAACCGGAGGGCGTCAGCCGCGTGGCTGGCGCCCTCTCGTTTTTGCCCCCGCGACGGCCACGGCGAAATGAGTTAGTCTCATTAAAATGGCTGCTATAGGCACACATTCTGAGGGCGACGTCAGAGGGGGAGAGAAATCTTTGTATGTATAAGGAAATACTGGGGAAAATAACGACTCATCAAGAGCTTACCGAGGCCGAGGTCTCTGAGCTTATCGCCGACATCAACAAAGGGTCGGTCAGCGATGTCCAGATCGCGGGCTTTCAGGTTGCCCTGCTGATGAAGGGCGCATCGCTCGAAGAGATTGCCTATATCGCCAAAGCCATGCGCGATAACTGCGTTCCCCTGAGGCCGCGCGTTACCGAGGAGTTGATGGACACCTGCGGCACGGGCGGCGGGCTTTCCACCTTCAATATCTCGACGGCGACGGCGCTGGTCGCTGCGGCTGCTGGTATTCCTATCGCTAAGCATGGCAGCCGGTCGATCTCCAGCCTCTCCGGAAGCGCGGACGTTCTGGAGGCTCTGGGCATCAACATCAACCTCCAGCCGCCCCAGGTGGAGCGGATGATCGAAGAGATCGGCATTGCATTCCTGTATGCGCCGCTCTTTCATCCGGTGATGCTGAAGGTGCTTCCGCCGGAGCAGGACCTGGGCATCAAGACGATCTTTTATTCCATCATCGGACCGCTGATTAACCCCGCCTTCGCGCCCCGTCACCTGCTCGGCGTCTACAAGCCTGAGCTGCTCGATACCGTCACCTACGTGGCGAAGGCACTGGGTTACACCAACGCCATGTTCGTGCATGGTATGGATGGCCTGGACGAGATTTCGCTGCTTGGCAAGACTCGGATCAACCACCTGAGAAACGGCGAGGTCATCACCATGGAAATCGCGCCGGAGGACTTTGGCCTTACCCGATGCTCGCTTGCGGACATCAAGACCGGCACGCCCGAGGTAAACGCCGAGACGATCAACGGCGTCTTCGCAGGTAAGATCACAGGTCCGCATCGCGAAGCCATTCTCTTGAATGCCGCAGGCGCGCTTGTTATCGGCGGCAAGGCGGACGGCTTCCGGACGGGGATTGGCCTTGCGGCGGAGCTGATCGACAGCGGTGCCGCCGCCAGCAAGCTCCGGGAGCTGAAGGAGATGTCCAACAGCTTCGGCAAGTCTGCATGAGCGCACTGGTTACAGGACGGTTTTCCGCGGCCATCGCCGGGGAGAACGCGCGTGGATTTGCCGCCGTCATTGCTGACATCAAGTGCGTTTCGCCGAAAGAGGGAGACCTGCTGCGGGGGCGCGAACCTGCGAAGACAGCCCAATATCTAGTTGGCTGCGGCGCGCCCGTACTATCGGTGGTGACCGAGCGGGAGCAGTTCGGCGGCAGTCCGGAGCTGCTCCGCACTATTGCGCGGACTGTGGACGTGCCGATTCTGCGCAAAGACTTTATCACCAATGAAAGCATGCTCGAAGAGACCGTGGAGCTAGGCGCAGCGGCGGTTCTGCTGATCGCGGCGATCGTAGACAAAAAAACATTAACATCCTTATACAAGTATGCGATTGATTTAAATGTTGAACCATTAGTTGAGGTTTGCACGCAGGAAGAGATGGCATTTGCAGGAACTTTAGGTGCTCGTCTGATTGGCGTGAACAATCGAGACATCTTGACTTTGGAGCGGGACAGCGGCGGGCCAGACCGGACAGCCGCGCTCGCGTCCGGCGCTCCGGCGGACGCTCTGCTTATCAGCGAAAGCGGCATTCTGACTCCTGCAGATGCGCGACTGGCGGTCGACGCCGGAGCCAATGCGGTTCTGGTCGGAACTTCTCTGTGGCTGGCGGACGACATGGGAGCGATGTACCGTTCGCTGCGGGTCGAAAGGAGCAACGACTCTTGCGTCCATCCGTAAAGATCTGCGGGCTGATGCGCTCCGAAGATGTGCGCATGTGCGTCCACCACGGTACGGACATCGTGGGATTCGTCGTCGAATATCCGCACCCGGTTCCGTGGAACCTGAATGTGGAGACCGCGAAGGAGCTTATGGCCTCTGTCAGCGAGCCTGCGCAGACGTGTATCGTCACAGGCGGACCGCCAGATAAAGTACTCCGCATCGCAAGGGAAGCGAAGCCGAACTACATTCAACTGCACTGCGGCGAGACGCTTGAAGATACCGCGTACCTTGTGAAGGAGCTCGAAAAACAAGGAGTGAGGATCATCAAAACCCTCTTTCCGAATACACCTGATCTGGAAAAGACTGGTGCAGCTTTCTGTGCCGCGGGCGTGCACGCGCTGCTTTTCGATCCGCGCACGCCGGAAAACGCTGCGCAAGGCGGCACGGTCGATCTTTCCGTCTTTGGCAGGCTGCAACGCGCCGTAGATTGTCCGGTGATTCTGGCTGGGGGTATTACTCCTGGAAACGCAGCGGAGATTGTTCGTCAGTCAGAATCTCAGATGATCGACCTGATGACCGGCGTGGAGCTTCGCCCCGGAGTTAAGGACGAGTCCAAGGTGATGGCGCTCTTTCAAGCGTTCCCGAAGATGATATAAGTTGTTGATTTTATGGTGGGCGCAACAGGATTCGAACCTGTGACTTCCACCGTGTGAAGATGGCACTCTACCGCTGAGTTATGCGCCCGATTGTGATAGTCCGTTAGACCGGTGACGAAGCCGCTGGTCGATGTGCTTAGAATACCATCAGTTGCTCCGCTCCGCCACCGGGTATCTGATTGGGAAATGACCTGATTGTGCAAAGTTTGGCATTACAATCGGAGCATGCGTGTTCTGCGCTCCAAATCCGGAATCTCTTCCAGAAACAGCTCTTTGGAGGGGGATATCATTCCTCACGAGGAATCCGGCGCCGAACCGCAACCTGGAGCAGAAGACGGGGTTAGCAGAAGTATGGCTACGCTGGCCCTGAATCCGGGACTGATCGAGGAGCGCCAGGCGGCTGAGGTGCAAGCTCTTACAGGTGGATTGGGGCAGAAGGACGATGCCGCCATCA
>WQYS01000309.1 GCA_009781125.1 Acidobacteriaceae bacterium
AAGCCGGAGCATCCGCCGCCGACCACGCCAATCCGCAGTCCGGCGGGAACCGGATTCTGAGTCGCCATGATCTCCTTCACCTTGGCGATGGCCGCTTCGGTAAGAGTAATGGGCTGCGTCGAGGCGGGAGTTCCGGTCACGACTTCGGGGGTTGCTGTTGTTGTATCGGCCATTCGGTGTGCATCTCCTTGTCAATCTTTAAGCATATTCGATATGCGCCTTCTGTTTCCAGCGGCTACTGCCGGGAAAACGCTGCAGCCGGACCTCGTTCCGAGCCTGCTCGGTTTTCAAAGTCCATGCGTTCGATCAGACCGTCGGCGAAGGTGTAGCAATGCCATACCTCGCCGTCTGAAAGCACCTCGCCATTGAGGTTTTTTACGAGCATATGAACCCGGACATCTGTCTGGTCTGCTCCGCGGTCGATCACCTCGAGCGGTTCGACGTGTGGATCAAACTCCTGCCATTGCCTGCGCCAGTAGTCACGAATCTCATCCTTCCCGACCGCCCGTCCGCCTTCGGAGGCCTTGGGCCAGCTAACGCGCTCGCTCATAAACGCCAGAGCGCCCTGGATATCCCGCCGGTTGAAAGCGGAATAGATCGTTGTCATGAGCGTCTGTGTGTTCTGAATATTCATCTTTTTATAAGATGCACAACCAGAGAGCCAGATGCACCCCGGACGCCGGTTCCCCGATAGAAAACAGAGCGATAGCGTACAGGCCAAGGATTATTTTTTTGAAAAAACTGTTTCTTTCCCTTCTGCAAGGCGTATGATTCGAGCGGAAAAGCCCTGCGGCGGCAGCCGGGGGACATCACCTGCTCAACCACGGGGCTCGACCAGGAAAGATGCCCGATTACGGGCGGAGGACCCTGTTATGAGAACCATTCCTGTAATGCTCATCGTCTGGGGGATCATTGCGGCCTGTTATCTCGTGCTGCTGGCTTATCGGGGGCAACTGACTCGCTACGAAGAGGATCAGCTCTTCCTGAGCGACGACGACTCCAACGAGCACCGCGAACAGGTCAATATTGTCCGCAAGGTCAACCGGCTTCAGCCAGTCATTCGCATTCTCGGCGTTGCCACCGCAGCTCTGACCATCGGTATTATCGGTCTGTTTACCTACGACGCCTGGCAGCGTCTGCAGTAGAGAGAATCATGCATGGAGAACTCCGTACAGGCGCCATGGAAACATGGCGCCTGTACAGACCTTCCCGCTTTTGCTGATGGAACTTACACGGACAGTCGCGTAATAGCTGAAATGAACTTAGCAAGCTAGACCATGTGAATCTGACGGAACAGTGTTCTGCCCACCTGCTTGCCCGAAACAAAGATCGCAGCTTTGAGTTTTGCCGTCTCGTTGACCTTAATCGGACCATTGTATGTGGCGGAGTTCATGCCGGGATCACTGCCGTCGAGAGTGTAGCGAATGACAGCATCGGGAAGCGTGCAATGAATCCCCATTTCACCGCTTGACTTGAAGGCTGCCACCTCTGGATCGATCCATACGTAAACAGCCCTCACCAGCGCGCAGCCACGCTTCAGCGGAATCCTGAGCTGCAGCCTCTTGCCTGAGGCCACCGGTTTGTCAAGCGTGCTCCATTCTTTCTCTCCGAGATACAGCGCCTGCACAACGCAGTGGTTCGCTGAGACCTCCGGCGGCGCTTCGAATGACACATCGACCGAGTCCTCCGATCCGAAGGTGATGGGCAGAGCGAGTCCACCTGGAATATCGAAAAGATTCACCTTGGCCTTTTCGCCCGCGCAGGAGACCGCGTTTGCCCTCAGAACCCAGCGTTTGCCCCGGATCGCATTCAACATGCGGCCGTAATCAAGATATTGCGCGTCTACCCACGGGTCCGGCGCAATCGAGTGATCGGCATCCGGATAGGGGACCATGGGAAACACTCCCAGATGAAGACGCTGCTGGAAGAATGCATCCGGGTCCGGGCGCAGGCTGTCGATATTGTATGTCCAGACGGTGACCGGACACTGCGACCCTATAACGCCGACCACGTTCAGAACATCGGGCGAATCCCCGAACTCTGTAAAGAACCCATCTGTGTGTTCGAATACGTCAACACGGCGGGTAATGCAGTTTGCAAAAACATACTTGCCGGCCTGATGGAAGATGGGAGCTAACCTGGCCAGGGTCTGGTTCCATGTAACCACAAACGAGCGCGCCGGCTTGCCATCCTTCCACGTGACGCCATCATCACGATAGGTGTTATAGGCGGTCAGCCAGTCCAGGCGGTCGATGCAGATACCGTCCGACTCGGGCAGCATGGCGACCATGTGCTCGGCCATCTTAAGTAAATAGTCCCGCCAGACCGGTTCGCCGGGATCAAGGGCTACATTGTCAAACCAGCCTGCGTGGGTTATCTTTCCCTTCTCATCGCGCAGCACGGCATCCGACATCTGGTAGTGGACAAAATCGTTCGGATCCCGCCAGAGGTCCGCATCGTGGATGGCTTTGCGCGGCGGCGCCGTGTCTTGAACAAAGTTTCCCGCTTCGTTGATGTTGAAGTATTGGAAGAGATTAAATCCCTGGGCCTTCGTCTGTTTGGCGAACTCTCGCATCTGCGCGATGGTAGTCTTCTTCTGGTACCAGGATGTCCATTCGACGTTTTCGTCGACCAGCGGTATATGAATTCCCTCGTACGGCCAATCGAAGCTGGCGTTCCAGAGGGCGCTGTATCCCATGTCGGCTAAGGCCTGCACGTCCAGTTTCCCGTGGTATCCGCTGTAAGCACCGCATCCGTCCAGTTCATAAGCATGAGGGTTTTCCGGCTCGAAGAAGCGAGGATACCGTGAGGTCATCCAGCCCAGTCCCGCTCGCCAGTCCGCCGGATGCGCCACCAGATCGACGGCAAAGCGAACCGGGGTCGTCTTCGAGATACGGTGGTTGAATCTGGTCAGAATGGCGTCGCCCAGTTCTGTCGTCTTCAAATCCATGTCGAGGAGCATGTCCTCCGGAGACTGAACGACACTGAGAGCAAGGTTGCGCGCAGGGTTTCCCGCCGTCACCATGGGCACGGCGAAACCGGTTCCATATTTCAGAGTTCGGTTGGAGAAGCCTGCGAAGGTGAGCGGATCGGCCCAATGAGTCAGATTTTCGGCAGGCTGCGACCAAGCCGTCCAAAGGCGCGCTCCGCGCCCATCCAGCCAGGCCAGCTGCGTTTCAATCCCTGTGCTCCACGGCTCGCCCTCGCCGAGAACCTCGATCTCCCAGCGGATGCTGGTTGCAGTGGGGACAAGGCGCTCGGTTACCCGGCAACGCTCTCCGGTGCCCGGGCGGGTCCATCTGCGTATAAACTCAGCTCCTCCGCCTTCGAGCTTGCGATGGCTTCCCCCGGGTTCGGGGGTGCAGTTCTGCAGGTTAGTACACATGCGCAACGGTACAGGCACCTGCTCCGGGCCAAGCTTCGCTTCGAGGATGTGACCTTGCCGGGAGAGACCGATGTGCAGGCCAGGCGCGGATATCTCCTCGGCAATAGCGCTGTTATCGGAAGAGGCTGCCCTGTCTGCAACGGGCGCGATCTGCGCAAATGCTTTTGCCGAAAACCAGCTCAATACACCTTTGAAATACGTTCGTCGTGAGATTCGCATCCTGGAGCAGTGTCCTTTTCAGTATTTCGTGCCATTTTATAGCACTGCATCCATCGTGGTCGCCGGGACGGGCTAAGCGTTGTATGTGGAGGACGACACGCGTCCGCCGTGGCCGGTCCAGTTGGTGTGGAAGAATTCTCCGCGCGGTTTGTCGACGCGCTCGTAGGTATGCGCTCCGAAGAAATCTCTCTGCGCCTGCAGCAGATTCGCCGGCAGACTGGCCGTCCGATAGCCGTCGTAGAACGATAGCGCTGTCGAAAACGCCGGAACCGGCACGCCGATCTCAATGGCGTGAATGACCGCCTTTCGCCACGAAGCGCCGTACTTGTTCAACGCCTCGGAGAAGAAGCT
>WQYS01000310.1 GCA_009781125.1 Acidobacteriaceae bacterium
AAATGAATTCAAAGCTGAATGCGCTGGGTGGCGATATTATTTCGCTGATTACCGAGACGCTCAAGCCCAACAGCAAGCAGGTCGCTGACTTTGACGCCTTTGTCATTACCGGCGACTCGGCCAACTTCTCTGTCGGAGCCAATCTCATGCAGCTTCTTTTCGCCGTCGAGGAGCAGGAGTGGGATGAGGTTGCGCTTGCCGTTCGAGCCTTCCAGCGCATGACGCAGGCCATTAAATTCTGCCCGCGTCCGGTTGTGGTTGCGCCGTATGGCATGTGTCTTGGCGGAGGCGTGGAGATCAGCCTTCACGCCGCTGCGCGTCAGCCTCACGCGGAGCTGTACATGGGGCTGGTGGAAGCCGGAGTCGGTCTGATCCCTGGCGGAGGAGGCTGCAAAGAGATGCTTCTCCGCTCGCTCGAAGCCGACACGCGCGTCGCCAGCATCGAGTTGTTCGATGCCATCAGGAAGCACTTCGAGACAATCGCCCGGGCCACGGTCTCGACCTCGGCGGCGGAGGCGCGCGGTCTAGGCTATCTCCGCTCCTCTGACACCATCACCGCGAACCGCGACCGCCTGCTGGCCGACGCCAAACGTCGCGCCCGGACACTTGCCGACGCCGGTTACAGCGCGCCGGTTCTGCGCGACGATATTCCCGCGCCGGGAGAGAGTGTGCTCGCGACTCTGAAGATGGCCGTGTGGACGCTGCGCGAAGGCGAGTTTATCAGCGACCACGACGCCAAGGTGGCCAACAAGATTGCCGCGGTTCTGTGCGGAGGCGGCGTCACGGCGGGCACTTTGCTCAGCGAACAAAATCTGCTTGACCTTGAGCGCGAGGCGTTCCTCTCGCTCTGCGGAGAGAAGAAGACGCAGCAGAGAATCGCCTTCACCCTCAAGACCGGCAAGCCGCTACGGAATTAGAGGAAGCGTCATGAAGAAAAATTGGGTGCCCCATTCATGCGCAGTTTCATCGCGCATGAGTGGGAGGGATGCTGAAGGTGGAGAAGAACGGTTCGCGCTTCGCGCGAATGTCCCACTCATGGCGCGATAAGGCCGCGTCATGAGTGGGGCACCCAGATGAGGACTGGAGGAATCGTCATGCATGAAGCTGTTATTGCCGCCGCCGTCCGCACTCCGGTGGGAAAAGCTCCGCGTGGAACGCTCCGCTCGACACGCCCCGACGAGCTGGCCGCTACGGCGATCAACGGAGTTTTCGCGCGCATTCCGCAGCTCGACCGCGCCGAGATCGAGGACGTCATCCTGGGCTGCGCCATGCCTGAGGCCGAACAGGGAATGAACGTTGCCCGCGTAGCTAGTCTGCGTGCCGGTCTGCCGGTCAACAGCTCCGCGATGACGATCAATCGCTACTGCGCCTCGGGCCTTCAGGCGATCGCGCTGGCGGCGCAGCGTATCCAGTGTGGCGGAGCCGAGGTCATCGTTGCGGGCGGAGTGGAGAGCATGTCGTACATTCCGATGGGCGGCAATAAAATTTCCATCAATCCGTGGCTGGCCGATCACTACCCCGGCTCGTATATGTCGATGGGCCTGACAGCCGAGCGTCTCGCCACTCACTACGGCATCACGCGCGAGGAGATGGATGAGTTTGCCTGTCACAGTCACCATAAGTCTCTGGCTGCGATCCAGTCTGGCAAGTTCGACGATGAAATTGTTCCTGTAACAGTTACCAATACAGCGCTCGATGAAAAGGGCAAGGCGCGGACGGAAGAATCTATCTTCCGCATGGACGAAGGTCCGCGCTCAGATACCTCGCTCGATGCGCTAGCCAAGCTGAAGCCTGCCTTTCACGCCAAAGGCACTGTTACTGCTGGCAACTCCTCGCAGACCTCGGATGGAGCCGCCGCCGCCGTGGTCATGTCTGAAGCTCGCGCGAAAGCGCTGGGCATACGGCCTCTGGCGAAATTCGTGTCCTTCGCCTATGCGGGGTGCGATCCCGAGGAGATGGGCATCGGCCCTCTCTACGCCGTGCCGAAGGCGCTGAAGATGGCTGGTCTCGCGCTCGATCAGATTGACCTCATCGAACTGAACGAAGCCTTTGCCGCGCAGGCGCTGGCCGTAATGAAGGCGCTTGGCCTCGACCCGGCGAAGCTCAACGTCAACGGCGGAGCGATTGCGCTTGGCCACCCACTGGGATGCACCGGCGCAAAGCTGACGGCGACGGTTCTCCACGAGATGCCTCGCCGCAAAGCGAAGTACGGCATGGTGACCATGTGTGTAGGCGGAGGCATGGGTGCAGCCGGAATCTTTGAAGCCATGAACGGAGCCTGAGCCATCTTCCGCTTCAGAAATTTGCATCAAGAGGGAATAGAGCGGCTACAACCGCTCGGGTGCCCCATCCTTCGTCCGCCAACGCGGGTGCGGGTATCCAAAGTCTCTTCGGACGGACGAAGGGTGGGAAGTATACGGCTCAACTCACCACTGACCCGGACGGTATAGATGCCAGATTGAGCATCCTGCTTTCCCACCCTTCGTCCGCCCCAAAGACATGGGATACCCGAGGACTTGCCTGCGGACGAAGGATGGGGCACCCGGTTTGTAGCGGCTGACTGAAGGAGAAAAGGATGTCTACAACAACCGCGCCCATTGCCGCCGACAGGAAGGTTCTTGCTGGTGGGAGCTTTCTCATCTCGAACCCGGCGCCTGCCGATTGTTTTTTCCCGGAGGACTTCACGCGTGAGCAGCGCCAGATCGCGCAGACCACAGCGGAGTTCGCGCTCAACGAGGTTGTGCCGCGATCCGATCAGATCGAAGCCAAGGACTTCGCCGTAACCCGCCGCCTGATTCAGAAGGCCAGCGAGCTTGGCCTCACCTCGGTCGATATTCCCGAGGAGTACGGCGGCCTGGATATGGACAAGGTGACCTCGGCGCTCATCGCCGACAACATTGCCAAGCAGGGAAGTTTTTCGGTCTCCTTCTCGGCGCATGTTGGAATCGGCACGCTGCCGATTGTCTGGTACGGGACAGAAGAGCAGAAGAAAAAGTATCTGCCCAAGCTCGCCAGCGGAGAGTGGGTCGGAGCCTACGCGCTCAGCGAATCCACCTCAGGCTCGGACGCGCTGAATGCGCGCGCGCACGCTGTGCTTGCCGAGGATGGCCTCTCCTATACGCTCAACGGCGAAAAGATGTGGATCACAAACGCCGGATTTGCCGACCTGTTCACCATCTTCGCCAAGTGTGCGGTCAAAGAGGGCAAGGACGCAGGCAAGGAGCTGCTCACGGCATTTCTCGTCGAAAAGGGAACGCCTGGCCTGACCATCGGCAAGGAGGAGCACAAGCTGGGGATTCGCGGCTCGTCCACCTGTCCGCTGATTCTGAACAACTGCAGAATTCCTGCGTCCAACCTGCTCGGCGAGGTGGGCAAGGGACATCATATTGCCTTCAACATCCTCAACGTTGGCCGCTATAAGCTGGGCAACGCCGCCGTAGGAGCCGCGCGCACCTGCCTGGGTAAGGCGATTCGCTACGCCACCGAGCGCAAGGCCTTCGGCAAGCCGATCGCGGAGTTCGGCCTCATTCAGGAGAAGCTAGCTGATTGCGCCGTGGGCGTCTTCGTTGGCGAGGCGCTGTCGTATCGCGTGGTGGGCATGATCGACGCGGCGCTGGCCAAGGTAGATAAGATTGCTAAGCGCGATACGGAAGCCGTTCAGCGAGCCATCGAGGACTACGCCGTAGAGTGCAGCATCGTGAAGGTGTGGGACTCCGAGATGCTCGACCGCGTGGTGGATGAGGTGCTGCAAATCTACGCGGGATACGGCTATGTCGAAGAGTATCCCGCCGAGCGAGCCTATCGCGACTCGCGCATCAATCGCATCTTTGAAGGCACGAACGAGATCAATCGCCTCATCATTACGGGCAGGCTGATGAAGTCGGCGATGAACGGCAAGCTGGCTCTGATGCCTGCGATCCGGCAGATCATGGATGAGGTCATGTC
>WQYS01000311.1 GCA_009781125.1 Acidobacteriaceae bacterium
ACCGGAGCGTGAACCACCTGTCCATTCACCCACGCCACAGCACTCCATGTGTGCCGGTTCGTCGAGTGAACCTCACGCAGCGTGGTCGCCACAACCTTGATGTTTGGATAACGTTTCACAACCTCGTCGATCATCGCCAGAAACACTCCGGCATCCAGCTTCGAGCTTGCCGCCACCTCCGGCCCAGAGAAACCGAGTCCTTTCTGCAAATCCTCCTCATTGCCCACCAGCACATCGACGTACTCTGCAATCTTGCCAAGCACCTTATGCGCGCGCGCGGCTCCGCCGACTGACTTCCAGAGCTTTTCTCTGTAGTTCAGATCAAACGAACAGACCACGCCGGCAGCCTTGGCCGCCTTCATGCCTTCGATCACCAGCTCTGCTGTCGTCTCCGATAGAGCAGCGAAGATTCCGCCGCTGTGGAACCACCGCACGCCCTCGGCAAATATCCTCTTCCAGTCGAAGTCTCCCGGCTTCAGCAGCGCGGCGGCCTCATTGCTGCGGTTGTAGAAGACCACCGGAGCGCGCACGCCAAATCCCTGATCGCTGTACACCGTAGCCATATTCGGCCCTCGTGTTCCATCATGCGCGAACATCTTGAAGAAAGGACGCACGCCCATAGCGCGCACGCGCTCCTGAATCAGATCGCCGATCGGATACTGCACCAACGCCGTTGCTATACCCGTGCGCAGGCCGAAACAATCCGACAGGTTCGCCGCCACGTTAAACTCGCCTCCGCTGACATGCACGGCAAACTGCGTGGCCTTACGGAACGGAATGATCCCCGGATCAAGCCGGTGTACCACCGCTCCCAGCGATAACAGATCAAGCGCTCCCTTTTCAGGAACCTTAAAACCCAGACTCATTTCCTTCTCCCTCCAGAACCTTAACTTGGGTGCCCCATACATAACGCGGTCTTATCGCATCATGTATGGGACATTCGCGCAAAGCGCAAACCGTATTGCCTTACCTCAGCATCCCTCCCACGCATCACGATAAAACCGTCCTGTGCCCCTGTCTGACGCGCAAATCAATCGCCAACACCCATGGAATACTTCGGAAGTTTCAATCCTTCAGTTACGCTACTTCGCTCCAATAAAATTGGTCCTACCACATTACAGCATACTCCAGTATGTACTTTCTTGCATCTATTCAAACATGGGTAAGATATGGTAGAAAATGGACGGACCAATTTTATCCTGTAAACAGGTTGGGAGATTGAAATGGCGGAAGGCGGATGCGATATTGGCTTGATTGGGCTGGCGGTCATGGGGCAGAATCTGGTGTTGAACATGAATGACCACGGATATAAGGTGGCCGTGTTCAACCGGACGGTCTCGAAGGTGGACGACTTCCTGAACCAGGAGGCCAAGGGAACTGAGGTCGCCGGAGCGCACTCGGTCGAGGAGCTTTGCCGGCTGCTGAAGCGTCCCCGCCGCGTGATGCTCATGGTGAAGGCCGGCTCGGTCGTCGATGAGACCATCGCGCATGTTCTCCCATATCTCGAGAAGGGTGACATCCTTATCGACGGCGGCAACTCGCTGTTCACCGATACCACGCGCCGCACCAGAGAGCTGACCGCGAAGGGCATTCTGTATGTGGGTACGGGCGTCTCCGGCGGCGAAGAGGGCGCGCGCTTCGGACCGTCGATCATGCCCGGCGGCAATCCGGAGGCGTGGCCGCATGTGAAGGATATTTTCCAGGCCATCGCCGCAAAGGTCGAAGGCGGCGTTCCGTGCTGTGACTGGGTGGGACCGGAGGGCGCGGGCCACTACGTCAAGATGGTGCATAACGGCATCGAGTACGGCGATATCCAGCTCATCTGCGAGGCCTACCAGTTGCTCAAGGACGCGCTGGGCGTGACGCCCGATGAACTCCACCAAATCTTCGCCGAGTGGAACAAGGGCGAACTCGACAGCTACCTGATCGACATCACCGCGCAGATCTTCGCCAAGAAGGACGAGGACGGCCAACCGATGATCGACAAGATTCTCGACACCGCCGGGCAGAAGGGAACGGGCAAGTGGACGGCGATCTCGGCTCTCGACCTGGGACAGCCGGTGACGCTGATCGGCGAGAGCGTCTTTGCGCGGTGTCTCTCGGCGCTCAAGGACGAGCGCGTGGCCGCGTCGAAGGTGCTCGAAGGGCCGAAGAAGGTGCTGACTATTTCCGAACGGAAGCAGTTCATCGAGGACGTGCGCCGCGCCTTGTACTGCTCCAAGATGGTGAGCTACGCGCAGGGATATATGCTGCTGCGCGCCATCGAAAAAGAGAACGGCTGGAAGCTGAACCTGGGCGGCATCGCGCTGATGTGGCGCGGCGGCTGCATTATCCGCAGCGTATTTCTGGGCAACATTAAGGCGGCGTTCGATAAGGATCCGGCGTTGCAGAACCTGTTGCTCGACAGCTTCTTCTCCGAGGCGCTGAACAAGTACGGCGCCTCGTGGCGGAAGGCGGTCATTCACGCCATCGAGATCGGCGTGCCGGTTCCGGCGTTTTCTACGGCGTTATCGTTCTACGACGGCTACCGCACGGCCAGCCTTCCGGCGAACCTGCTTCAGGCGCAGAGAGACTTCTTTGGAGCGCACACCTACGAGCGCGTCGACAGGCCGCGCGGAGAATTCTTCCACACCAACTGGACCGGCCACGGCGGGCGTGTATCGTCTTCCACATATAACGTTTAGCCGACAGAGTAATATATGCATATTCGATATCCAGTCGGACGAAAAGTTAACGACCTGAACCGAACCGGAACAGATCGTTTTCTGTTAGGGCGTGTTGGCAGTCGTCTGGCACCGTACCGTTTGAGATGAAAACGCTCCACGTCTCCCCGTGAACGCTTCTTTCCACGCACAAACTTGCTATTGTTCTCGATTCGCAAAGACAGCCTGATCATAGAGACTTTCAGCACATCAGCCGCCACGCTCACTGTCTGGAGGCCAGCGCTCAGGACGATGCCCTTGATGTGCTTGACCAACGCTGCGCGGTCTGTTCGGAAAGGCTGAGAAGGAAGACCGCAAGACACGGCAGGCCGCGTGCACAGCCAGTCGGTATGCAGGAACGGTGCGGGGGGATGCACTGGCGCTGATAGCGTCTACAACTACACAGTAAACTGGAAGGGAGTCCGGGCGCTCAATTCGAGTGACTCGTCGGTGGGTGCGGCCAGCTACGGCTACGACGATTTCAACCGGCTGAGCAGCTACGGCATAACTCCCACGGCCCCGCCGGCGACAGTACAGACCTCTCCGGCGACGACGTTCACCTGCACGGCGGTCGATCCGGGGCAGGCGTCGACGTGCACGGTCGATGTCAGCGGCCTGGAGCAGTCTTCGGGCGGTACTTACGATACGGGTACGGCCACGTTGACCATCAACGGGGTTCCGATCACGGTGGACTACGGGCGGACGTCGTCGGCGTCAGGCATCGCGTCGGCGTTTGGCGAACTGATCTCCGGGAGCTGCAACGTTCCGGCGACGGCGACGGCCTCGGGTTCGACGTTGACCTTCTACAAGAAGGGTTCGGACACGATCACGGTGAGCCCCGTCATCGTGTCGGATAATCCGTCGCTGTTCGCCGCGAACTCGTTTCAGTTTCTTACATCGACGACGACCCCCGGGGGGACGGCTCCGGCGGCCGAGAACGTCAACTACGCCTACGACCGCTACGGCAACATCGCGCTCGCCAACATCAGTAACAATCGGGTGATCGGCAGGCAATACGACGCTGCGGGAAACATGGTCAGCGACGGCAATAACAGCTATACTTACGATGCAGAAGGGAATATTATTCAGGCCAGTAAGATGATTGCCGGAGTTCTAGTGACGTCGAACTACTTCTACGATGCTCTGAACCGGCGTGTGCGTGTGGAGACTGCGACTGGCGCTCAGGAGTATGTTTTCAACGCGGCAGGGCAGCGGGTTTCGGTGTGGAACGGCTCGA
>WQYS01000312.1 GCA_009781125.1 Acidobacteriaceae bacterium
GAAGCGTACCTTTCAACCGAACCGCCGCCACCGCTCCAAGATTCACGGCTTTCTGAGCCGCATGAAGACCAAGGCCGGAGCCGCCGTTCTCAGCCGCCGCCGCGCCAAGGGCCGCCACAAGATTGCCGTCAGCGCCGGTTTCCGCGACTAGTTCCGGCGGAGTCTCCGCCTGGACCAACATTTTCGTACAGCAAAAATCGTCCGCTGCGGCGGACGATTTTTATTGTGTCCATTATGTTCCATTACGCCTTGAGCAGCGCCGTCACCACATCCTCCACCGTGTAGGTGGAGCAGTCCGGCTTCAGGAACATGGCCGTCTCGCCGAGGCAGTCTCCAGCCGTCACGATGCCCGGCTCCGTCCTCATTCCGTTGCGCACCTGCGGCTGGCCGATGTTTGCCAGCAGTCCGTTGCAGATGCACTTGCGCCCTTCGGTCTCCTCCGGCTTCCCGCCCTTGGAGACGAAGACGCTCACCGGCTCCGCCGCGCAGCGAAAGCCGATCTCGCCCGCTTCGGTCCTGTATGCCTCGCGCAGAAAGCCCAGGTCGCAGATGCGTGGCCGCGCTTTGAAGACCTCCGGCACAGACACCGTTCCCTCAAGATCAGCCACCTTGAACGGAAATCCCGCGGGCGATACCAGCGGATCGGTATACACTCCCGCCGTTCCCCCCATGATCCTGGCCATCAGATTGCGCTTGTAGTCCTCGCGCAGACCGGACTCCTCGGCCATCTCGAAGGCCGTGCCTACCTGCACGCCCGTAGCTCCCAGGTCGAGCGCCTCGCGCAGCTTCTCCGGCGTGCCGTAGCCTCCGGCCAGCCAGAAGGGAACGCCCAGCTCGCGGACCTTCGCGTAATCGACAACATCGCGCTCGCCGTAAACTGGCTCGCCTTTTTCCGAGAGCACCATCTTGCCCCGCGGCGGAGCGTTGTGTCCGCCGGCGGCCTGCGTCTCGAAGATCAGGCCGTCTACGCGCCCGTTGGATTTTTTCAGCACGGTGATGGCCAGCGTATTTGAAGCGACAATCGCCAGAAACAGCGGACGCGGCAGCGAATCGACGACTCCCTCCGGCACGTAGTCGCGCGGGTTGAAGCGCATGGTGACGTCGTCGTCCTCCTTTGCGCCCGCAACCGCCAGCGGATACTCAGCGGGCTGCATCTGGGCGAAACGATCCAGAATGCCGGGAATCTTCAGCGGGATTCCGGCCCCCATCAGAATGTAGCCGACCCCGGCCAGCATGGCCCCGAAGATTGACGGCAGATGTGCTATCTGAATCTTCTCCAGATAGTTGATGCCGACAGGATTCGCGTGCCCCTCGCGGGCGAGGAATATCTCCACGAAGTTGCTGACAATGCACAGCTCGTTCGATTCCGCGGAGTTGTCCTTCTCATGCACGGGAACCAGAGCGTAGGGCGCAGTCTTCGCTTTGCCGCCTTCGATGTAATACTTTTTCCAAATTCTCTCGGCCATGGCCGCGACGGGAAAGGCATCCAGAGCGCGGCGCATGTGGCCGCCCGGGTCGCCGTCCTGTAGACGGCGGGCGAGAATCTGGTCCAGAGCGGTTCCGGAGACGACTCCAAGCTGTCCGAGCCGCGACACGGCGCAGGCGAGCCGCCAGTCAGAGACGCCCGCCCCCATGCCACCCTGTATGATGACGGGATACTTATCAATTGTCATAATCGAAGACCTGGTCTGAATGGTTTGAAATCCTGCACGGCAAATATCAATATCTTTTAAGTTACCGTGCGGCGCGGGTCGTCTGTGCTCAATGGCGGCCTGCGCGGCCAATTGAAACGAAAATATTACAGTCATTTCGTTTCTATGACTTCCATCAGGAGCCATCGGCTTGCGAGCCTCCGCAGCGGACGGACGGGGGCAACCTGCCCCGACGCCTCACCCTTCTTAAAACTCACGAGCCGGCATAGCGAACGGAACGAGCGGCCATGCCGGACGGGTAGGAGAGTTGCGCTATGCCAATGAATCAGCCGAATCCACCATCAAGCGGACCATCCCACGGCGGGTCTTCGCCGGGCGGGTCGTCTTCAGGCAGCGGGACGAACAAACCCGGCCAGAGCGGACAGCAATCCCAACAAGGATCGAAACCGGGTTCCGGATACACCGCCCCCGGCCAGTCCCATACAGGACAGAGCGGACAGTCAGGCAAAAAGTCCTGACTTGGCCTGTGTCCAGCGAACTGCGGTCCTGTTTCCAGGATTCCCGTAACCAGAAGGCCCGCCTGGAGAGCGGGCTTTCTTATGCCGATGAACCCTTGTTATTGGAGAGTGATATCCGCAGCCGGTTCACTGGTCTCGAAGTAGAGATACTTTCGCCAGGCCGCGTCGCCGCTGCCGATCATGCGCATGATGTGCCGCGAGGTGTGCAGCGAAAACGGCCTGGGCTCGCGCATCAGCCGCATGTCGTTCATCTCGTGGAGCAACTGGTTGCCCTTCTTGCGATTGCAGCTATGACAGCAGGCGACCAGGTTCTCCCAGGTCGATTGCCCGCCGCGCGAACGCGGAACGACGTGGTCCAGCGTAAGCTCAGACGCCGTCAGGCTGGTGTTGCAGTACTGACAGGTGTTGCGGTCGCGCAGCAGAATGTTCTTGCGGCTCAGGGCGCGTGTCTGGTGCGGAATCCGTCTGTACTCCAGCAGGCGGATGACGCTGGGCATCATCATGCGCAGCCGCGCCGCGTGCAGCTCCTCGGCTAGCGACTCTTCGGTACGCGCGACGCCCTTCAGCACCAGAATGAGTGCCCGCCGCGCACCGCAGATGTTAATGGGTTCGTAAGAGGCGTTCAGCACCAGCACCGGAGTTTGCAGGATCGAGTGAAATATAGTGCTCACGGGCACAGGTTCTCCGTGAGAGACCGCGCGGCCCGAGCCTGCGTGACGCTTGCCTGCTGTCTGTTGTTTGTGCATCGCGCCTGAGTGCATCAGTCCTGGTCCTCCCTTGAGAATTCCGTCCGCAACGAACTGGGTTCCAAAGAATGCGCCTTGCTTTTCTGTGTCCACACGGCCACTGCCGGATGCTGCGCGCGAGCTACAGTGGCCACCCAGACCTTGCCTGCACCGGCCCGGCGCAGCACGCGCGCGCACTCTCGTGCCGTCGCTCCGGTGGTGTAGATGTCGTCGATGAGCAAAACCTCGCGTCCCCGGATCGCTTCAGCCTCAACAACCGCGAAAGCGCCTTGCAGGTTCCGCCGCCGAGCGCGTGGAGTCAGTCCAAACTGGCTCTCCGTGTTCTTAACTCTGCGCAGCGCTCGATACTCTGCGATCAGCTTCCACGCCGGAGATGTTTTGCGCAGCTCCTCCATCGCGGCATCAGCCAGCAATTGCGCCTGGTTATATCCGCGCTGCCGCTGCTTGGCCGCAAACAACGGCACAGGCACCACAAGCAGATCGCGCGCGGCCACGGACTCCAGCTTTGCAATCTCATGGGCCAGCCGCCTGCCCAGCGGTCGGGCCACGGCGCGCACGCCTTCGTACTTCAGCATATGAATCATCAGGCGCAGCTCGTCCTCGTAGATGCCGTAGGCCACAGCGCGATGGAACTCAGGCGGCGTGATGCGGCAGGGCGAGCACAGCAGCCCTTCCGCAAACTGTCCGGCAAAACGAGCCGAGTCCATGTCCAGAGCCTCGCCGCATCGAGCGCAGAGATTCATCGGCTGCTCATGCAGCGCGTTCAAACAAGATTTGCAAACAGGAGAAGAACCGGCATGGTGCAGAGCGCCCCCGCAAACTCTGCAATCGGCTGGGAAGAAGGTGGTTATCAGATCATCAGCGACAGTCTGCGCTGCCGCGCCCGTACTTCGCAGGAGGCAAGACACCGCTCGCCACGCCTGGCACAAATCCACTCTGCCAGGTGGCCCCGCGTGAAGATCGCCGGGTGGAGCGCCTAGCGCAACATCGTCGAGCGAA
>WQYS01000313.1 GCA_009781125.1 Acidobacteriaceae bacterium
ATGGCCACCAGCAGGCCGAAGATTCCCGCCCACGGACCAACGGCCACGGACGCGGGCCGCAGGCCCAGCACGCGCGTGAACGAGAGCGCCGAAGCCACTCCGGCTCCGCCGATGACCGAGCTCCAGTAAAGGTCGCGCAGCCAACGGCTGCCGTACGCCCCTTCCAGCAGCGCGCCAGTGAACCATAGCGTCAGCATGGCGAAGATCAGCGAAACAACACTCTGCTCCACCACCGAGTAGGTGACGAGTTGCCAGATTTCGCCACGCGCGACGGCAGCGGGGACCAGCGCCGTGTAACGCAGCACCAGAAGACCGGCGGCAGGCACGATCCAGAGCAGGATCGCCAACACGAAGAACACGCCAACGTTAATCAGCACCAGCTTGCGCGTGGTGCCGCTGAAGGGAGGCAGAGTCAGCGTCGTGGGAGTGTATCGCGCCATCGTCCCCACTATTACAACAGGGATACGGGCCGTATGCCTAGCCCGGGATGGTCTCGCGGCAGTGCGCTTGTTTCCTGTCAGATGCATCGGCCTGCCCAATAGGATCTTGACGAGCGATGCGGCAGGCAGATAAAAATATCGCACGAGCTGGAGGAGTCGAGCGATGGCTGCTATCTGTCCCGAGTGCGAGTATCCGATCATGGCCGATCTTGACGAGATAGAAGAGGGAGAGACGCTGCAATGCGAAGAGTGCGGCGTTGAGCTTGAGGTCGTCTCCGTGGACCCGTTTGAGGTGAGCGTCGTCGATGAGGCGGGCTATGACGACGAAGACTCTCCCTATCGGAACGTGAAAGATAGAGATCGATAATCCCTGCCCGGGAGCCGTATAATCGGGCCATGAAGACACTTTTCCCTTCGCTCCGAACCAGAGCCTGCCGCACGGCTCTTTTGATCGTCCCCTTCGTGCTGGCTGCGGTGGCGGTAAAGCCGGTCTCTATCGCCGCGCAACGAGGTCCGGTTCAGCGCGTGGTGCAGGGAAAGGTCGTTGACAAAGCGGATGCAGTTTTGAAGGGAGCCATTGTCTACCTGAAGGACTCGCGTTCGCTCACGATCAAGAGCTTCATTACCACCGATCAGGGTGAGTACCGCTTCGGCCAGCTCGCGCAAAACACCGACTACGAGTTGTGGGCCGAAAAAGACGGAAAAAAGAGCGCGACTAGAACCATCAGTTCTTACGACAGCAGAAGTCAATTCAATATAAATCTGAAGATCGAGAAATAGCGTGGTCCGTGTGAACGCGCCCTGATAACCAGGCAAAGTTTTGCAAAGCACTTACTTTAAGTAAGTGTAATATCCATGATATTAGTTACTAAAGATTTTAAATTCATAATAATTTGCTACTTTCGCGAACTTTATTTATTGTTGCGATAAATATATATCGTCAATTGCGTCATTGCGTTGACATAGAAAGGCAGGAGTATTTTGTCTAGATCTGGAGTTATCTCTACATTATGCGCCGCGGTTCTGCTGGCAGGTTGCGGCGGGAGCGGGAATAGCGGTAATAAAGGCAATAATCCACCTGTAAGTTCGATTTCATCTGTGACCGTCTCCTGTTCGCTTGCGACGGTTGACTACAAAGGAAGTTCGCAGTGCTCTGCATCTGTGGCCGGAACGGGAAACTATAATTCGGCTATAACCTGGACGGCAACTGGAGGCTCCATCGACCAGAGCGGCGCGTTCACGGCTTCCAATAGCTCGTCGAGCGCAACCGTCACGGCCACCAGCCAGCAGGATTCCACGAAGTCAGGCACGGCAACCCTTACCTTAACTACTATCTCCGGCGTAGCCGTTTCATGCAGCTTCCCTTCCATCGGAAACAACGTTGTGGAACAGTGCTCCGCCACGGTGACCGGAACTGGAAACTTAGATAAGTCGGTTACATGGTCTGCCGACAACGGGTCTATCGACACGAACGGAAACTTCACCGCACCCGCAACCGGATCGAGCGCGACTATCAAGGCAACGAGCACGATGGACACATCCAAAACCGGTTCGGCGACGGTCGCGCTGACGAACGCCAGCAACGCCGGCGCGGTCTTTTCCGTTCAGGTGACGCCTGACGATAGCACGCTTCTGCTTGCCAGCTTCGACACCTGCGTCTTCAGCGGCAGTTGCACGGCGGTCTCGAACGGCGGTTTGTATACCTATAGCTTGTCTGCTCCGTCTGCCCCCGAGCCGATGGGCCATGCGTATCATATCGACTCCAATGCGTTGGCGGAGTATTACCATCTGGCCTACTCTAGCGCGGCTAAGACGGCCTTCGTTGTGAATGCCGATGGCTACCTTCAGGCGTTCGACGTCGCGGATGTGTCTTCTCCGGCGTTCGTCAGCGAGGTCTCTGTCGGCGCCGGCAATCAGGCATTGTCGGTCGCGCTTTCGCTCGATCAGAAGACCGCCTACGTCGCGGATTCCAGCCGCGTTCTGTCCCAGTTCGATGTGTCTGCACCTCTGATTATGACTCTGAACAGCAACGCGCCGATTGGCTCGCAGGCCTGGTCCACGGTGATGTCGCCCGATGGACAGCAACTTCTCCTGTTCAACCAGGGATGGATTCAGGCGATGGATCTGTCCTCGGGAATCTCGGCGGCAACTACCGATATCGGCCAGAATCCGGTCATGCTGAACGCGCCCAATGCGAGCGCTCCCGGCGTGCAGATCACGCCCGCACTCGCAACGGGAACCTACATCGGGGACCGGACCGTAGTGCTCGTAGGGCCTGCCGGAGCTACGCTGGTTGACCTCACGGACCCGGCCAAGCCCGTCATTCAGGGGAGCGTTGCGTTTGCAGGTACGCCGAGCGTTCCTGGGCTGATCGATTATGCAGCCTACTATGCCCAGGCAAAGGGAGTGGTTTACATCGTGGCTGGCAATAACTTCTACGTGCTGAACGTCTCCAATCCGGCGAACGTCTCTATCGTGGCGAGCGCGGCTCTACCGGCGAATCCATACGGCAGCAACGCGGCGGGAATGCCCGCTTCGATCTCCGCGACCAGCGACGGCAGCAACGCATACGTCGTGAGCGCTGGACAACTCACCATACTTAGCATTCCGTAATGGATGGCACGAGCATCCCCCCACTCATGCCGTGATAAAACCGCGGCATGAATGGGGCACCCAAATCCTGTGATTGGGGCCGTCTTACGATTGCAGGATCGGTATGCCCTGCCACTGGCCTGTAATGCGGGCCTTCCACTCGGCGGGGCCGGTCTCGTGCATGCTGACGCCGCGGCTATCGACGGCGACCGTGACCGGCATGTCGTAGACCTCGAACTCGTAGATCGCCTCCATGCCGAGGTCGGCGAAGGCCAGCACCCTGCTGCTGCGGATGGCCTTCGAGACCAGATAAGCCGCGCCGCCGACGGCCATCAGATAAACGGCCTCGTGGTCGCGGATAGCGGCGATCGCCTCGGGACCGCGCTCGGCTTTGCCGATCATGCCCACGAGTTCCAGTTCCAGCATCTGGCGCGTGAACTTGTCCATGCGCGTGGCCGTGGTGGGTCCGGCTGGGCCTACGGCCTCGTCGCGGACCGCATCGACCGGGCCAACGTAGTAGATAAATCGTCCGCGAAGATCGACCGGCAGCCGCTCGCCTCGGTTGAGCATGTCGGCCATGCGCTTGTGCGCGGCGTCGCGGCCCGTGAGCAGATGGCCCGATAGCAACAGCGCCTCGCCGGGCTTCCATGACTTCACCTCTTCGCGCGTAACCGTATCGAGATTCACTCTGCGCGCGCTCGACACATCTTGCGTGAGCTTCGGCCATGCATCGAGCCTTGGCGGCGCGAGCGCCACCGGCCCTGAGCCGTCCAGACGAATGTGCGCGTGGCGCGTGGCGGCGCAGTTAGGAATCATCGCCACCGGCAGATTGGCCGCATGCGTGGGGTAATCCTTGATCTTCACGTCGAGAA
>WQYS01000314.1 GCA_009781125.1 Acidobacteriaceae bacterium
GAAGTCTCCAAAAACATAGGAAACGGGTCGAGGGTCACCGCTGCCATTGGCGACTGAAATCGGTGCTCGAAATGTGTCGTTACCATTTCCAAGAAACACATAAATTGTGCTTGAGTAGCCGTTATTCCAACATCCGGCAACGATATCGAGGTTGCCGTCGTTGTTTAAATCGGCTGCGCTTACGACCCATCCTTGACATCCAGAAGGGAGACTGTAGGACCAAGGATTCGTCCATGTGCCGGAAGCGTCGCCCTTGTACAAGTTGACAGTGCTGGTCTGTTGATCTTCCTGTACAAATTCGATCATTCCATCGTTATCGAAATCTCCCGGAAATACTCCGGAGAGATGATTGTTACCGCCAAAGCCGGGAGGTGTACTAACCATCGCGCCATAAGTTATGGAACTGCTTGGATAGCCCGACACGAGCGACAGTGGAACTTGCCCAAGAGTTATGTTGTTGGTCGTATCAACGAACGATAAGTTCTGTCCGGCGAGGCTCTGTCCGCCGTAGGTGTAGAGATTGCCGGTAAAGGTGTAGTTTCCCGGCGTTCCCGTCACGGTGAGGTACGGCGTTCCGCCGCCGATCGATACCGGCACGGTATCCGAGTGACTGGCCGCCGCGCTTGCAGTTCCGGCGTAAAGCGCATAGTAGTTGTGATTACCCGTTCCCGGCGTGTAGCGGAAGGTTGCGGTTCCAGATGGAGTGACTTGCGCCCGTCCAAGGATGGCCGCGACGCCTTTGCACTGGCTGACATCGGCAGCATCGCAAAAGCTAACCGTTCCGGCGACGGATGGCGATACCGTTGCCGTGAGCGTAACGACCGTGCCCGATACGATGGCTCCGCTAGACGGGTCTGGCGATACGCTTAGAAATGTTGAGGTGTATGTCTGCGCCCAGGACACGGACGCGCAAAGAATGAGGCCCAAGAGGCCCAATAACCGTTTCACTGTACTGACCTTTCCCACCGTGCAGTAAAGCGGCACAATCCAAATCGTTCGCCACGGTGCTGCGGAAAGCCAGTATCTAGTGTTGCGGGAAAGGTCCAGCGAAAAGCTGGAGAGTGAAATCCGTTTTGGCTTCTGTGTCAATATACAAAAAGCAGATGCCAGTGTCCATCCCTTTTCTCAAGGGATTCCACTGTAGTTATTCCGATTCAGAACGATTCTGAATAACTATGACATCAACATGATTCAGAGTGATTCCATGCGATTCAGATCATCCGAACACGCTACAACCTCAACAGCAGTATTGAGTGCGATCCCCACGAAAGTCTCCGCATCACCCGAAACACTACGAGGACGCCAACCCGAAGGGAATTTTATGAATGGGACACATGGCAAACCTCATGGTTGTAGAGTCACCCAACAAATGCAAAAAGATTACAGAGATTCTTGGCAAGAACTGGCAGGTCCGGGCGAGCCGTGGACATATCCGCGACCTGCCCGGTAATGAGCTTGGTATCGACTCCGCTCATGCCTACGCCCTTACCTATGTCTTCAACAACACCGGCAAGCGGAGCGTTGACGACATAGCCGAACTTGCGAAGAAGGCCGAAATGGTTTATCTCGCCACCGATCCAGACCGCGAGGGCGAGGCGATTGCGTGGCATCTCAAGCAATGCCTGAAACTCACGGACGCCCGTTGTTGCCGTGTCACCTTCGATGCCATCACGCCCGACGTGGTGCGCAGGGCCGTCTCATCCCCGCGCAGGATCGACATGGACCTCGTTCATGCGCAGGAGGCCCGCCGCGCCGCCGACCGGCTTGTAGGCTACAAAGTATCCGGCCCGCTCTCTGCTCTGATGGGTATCGTCGGTATGAGCGCCGGTCGAGTTCAGACGCCCGCCGTCCGCATCGTAGTTGACCGGCAACTTGAGATAGAGTCCTTCAAGCCTACCAAGCACTACGGCGTCAGGGCTGAGTTCGACGGCGGCAAGTGGACAGCAGAATGGGATACCGTCCCGCATCTGCTCAAGGACCAGAAATACCTTCTCGATTCCGCTCTGGCCTACACCGCCGCGCAGTTCTCCGAGTTCGTTGTTGCCGAGGCTTCCACCAAGCCGCAGAGGAAAGCCCCGCCCGCGCCCTTCAGCACGTCTACGCTGTTACAAGCTGCCAGCAGCAAACTCAATTTGAAGCCCGACCAGACCGCAGCCCTCGCGCAGAAGCTATTCGAGGCCGGTCTGATTACCTACCATCGAACCGACTCCGTTAACTTCTCTGCGGAATCTCTGACTGAGATTCGCCGGTATGCCGAGAGCGTGAATCTTCCCATTCCTGAAAAGGCGCGTACATGGAAGTCGATGCAGGGAGCGCAGGAGGCGCATGAAGCCATCCGTCCTACGCATATCGCAGACAACAACCCGGCCATCCCAGGCGAGGGAGAAGAGAAACAGCAGCAGGCCGCGCTGTACGCGCTCATCCGCGAACGCGCTCTCGCTTCGCAGCTTGCCGATGCCGTCTACAGCGTGAATACTTTGTGTCTGACGACCGGCACTGAGGCACAGCCGTTTGTCTTCCGTGCATCCGGTAAAACCCTCGTGGAACCCGGATGGACAAGCCTCACGCCCGATGACCCTACCGAGGAGCAGGAGGACGCTGACGACGAATGCGGTGTAGTTCCGGCATTGCCTGTCGGCAGCGTCCTCACCGCCACACGTTCTCACGTCCTCAACAAACAGACCAAAGCGCCGCCGCGCTACACGCAGGCATCGCTTATCAAAAAGCTGGAAGCCGAAGGCATCGGACGGCCTTCTACCTATCCGGCCATCCTCAAGCACATTCTGGATAAACAGTACGTGAACGAGATCAAAAAGAATCTCTTTGCAACCAACCTTGGCGTGAGTCTGATAGATTCACTTCGATCCAAGTTTAACTTTGTTGAATTGAACTACACCAGAATGCTTGAGCAGCAGCTTGACGATATCTCCTCTGGGAAGAACCAGTATGCAGCCGTGATTGCCGCGCTCGATTCGACTCTCTCTACCGAGCTTTCCTCTCTCTCCCGTAGTTCCAGTCTGACGCCTTGCCCCAAGTGCAAGACCGGCTTTCTGATGCTTCACAAGGACAAAGACTTCTACGGTTGCAGCAACTACAGAAGAGACGATACCGGATGCAGCTTTACTTTCTTCAATACCATGTGTCAGGTTCGCATCTCTGACGAGCAGAGGAAGGCTCTGTTATCCACCGGCAGGACAGAACTGATTCAGGGCTTCATTGGCAAATCCGGCAAGAAATTTAACGCTTCTCTGGTTTGCAACGAGGAGACCGGCTTCAGCGTCAAGTTCGAGTTCCCACCACGCAAGAACTGATGCCAACAGGGGAAGGGTAATCCTTCCCCTCGTTCAGCCGCGCAGCGTCTTCACAGCCCCCATCCATGCGGTCGTTCCCCCCGCAACTCCCCCCCGGAAACCTTAAAAGACCGCAGCAACTGCAAAAGCAAAAGCACATGCTTTCCGCTTCGCTTCATATCTCCCCCAGCGGCTCTCACTCAGTCAAGGGTTCCGCCGCTCCGTGCAGCTCTAGTCCTCATCCCTTCGGGCTTCCGGGCTTCGCTTCCTTCGCTCTGCGGTCCCTACGGGACCGCCCTTGACTGCGCCGCTGGAGGAAATGCCAGCCATTCAAGAAAGCATGTTGTTTTCAATGCCCATTCTGGGCCTAAAACCACGGACTACAACAACAGCGGCCAGCCGCAGGAGGAAGCAAAAAATGAACGTCTACGAAGTCATCACCCATCGCTTTATCGAATCCATCGAAAAAGGCATTATCCCATGGCATAAGGAGTGGACGAAAAAAGGAATCAGCCCATTCCCGAAGAACTTTCACACCGGTAAAGCGTACCGAGGTATAAACGTTTTCATACTCTGGCCGGACCA
>WQYS01000315.1 GCA_009781125.1 Acidobacteriaceae bacterium
AGATTTTGTGCCGGATGCGTGAAAACCTTCATGCGATTGCCCTGACGCAGAATGTAAACCTACAAGATAACCGGTCCTTATTTGATATAGTTCGTATGCGTTGTATTTCGGTTCCGGGAGAATGAGATGGGATTTGAATTGGGAAGGCGGGATTTTCTTCGCGGTGCAGGTTCAGCCGGGCTGATGGCAGGGATGCCAGCGTTCACCAACATGGCTCCTGCGCAAATTGCGTATGAGCATATGGCCCCAGAGCAGAGTGGATCCGACAGGCCCGAGTACACAATCAAGTTCGCGGTCTGCGGCATGAGCCATGACCACATCTATGGCATGGTGAACGCGGTCAAGCGCGGCGGCGGCGTGCTGGTGAAGGCATTCGGCGCGGAGCCGGACAAGCTGGCTGACTTCAGGAAGAAGTTTCCCGAGGCCCAGATCGTGAACTCGGAGGAGGAGATTCTTGACGATCCTTCGATTCAGCTCGTGCTCAGCTCAACCATTCCCAATCAGCGCGCTCCGCTGGGAATCCGGGTCATGCGGCGCGGCAAGGACTACCTCAGCGACAAGCCCGGCGCAACTACGCTGGAACAGGTCGAAGAGATTCGCAAGACCATAGCCGAAACCAAGCGCATCTACGCCATTCTCTACAGCGAGCGGCTGGAGGTGAAGGCAGCCGTAAGGGCCGGAGAGCTGGTGCAGGCAGGCGCTATCGGACGTGTGATTCAAACCATCAATATAGCGCCGCACCAGATCGTGCAGCACGGAGCCGATCCCTACGCCGGAGGCGCGGGTTCGAGGCCGGAATGGTTCTGGGATCCGGTCAAGTACGGAGGCATCCTGTGCGATATCGGTTCGCACCAGGTAGACCAGTTTCTGTTCTACACGGGTTCGACCACTGCCGAGGTCGTGGCCTCGCAGATAGCGAACATAGCGCATCCGCAGCGCCCGCAGTTTCAGGACTTCGGCGACATGATGCTGCGCGGCGACAAGGGCTTTGGTTACGTTCGCCTCGACTGGTTCACTCCGGACGGGCTGGGAACGTGGGGCGACGGCAGGCTCTTCATCCTGGGCACGGACGGCTATATGGAACTGCGAAAGTACGTCGATATCGGACGCTCAACCGAAGGCAACCATCTATTTGTAGTCGATAGGAATCAAATACGGATGATTGACTGCAACCATATGCCCTTGCCGTTCGGGCCGCAGTTTGTTGCCGATATCGTGAACCGCACCAGCGTCGCCCAGGACCAGGCGCAGGCCCTGCTGGCAGCAGAACTTGTCATACGCGCGCAGATGAAGGCCACCAGGGTGGAGTTTCCACAATCAGAGCTACCCATAACACTCGGACCAGTCACGTCCCCCGGATGCTCGGACGCGCCTGATCCCGCACCCTGCACCGTTCCAAAATAAGGGAGGTTGCGTTGCGAGTTTCCCGGCGGCGGTTCTTGAAGTCAACGATGGGTGCAGCGGCGGCGGCGGGATTTCCGGCGATTGTTCCTGCGTCCGTGTTTGGACAGAAGGCTCCGAGTGAGCGCATTAACGTCGGCGCGATCGGAGTCGGCAGAATCTCGCGCATCCACGATCTGCCTGCGATCATCCGCTACGATAGCGCGCGCGTAACCGCCGTCTGCGACCTTGACCGCAATCGCGCCGAGCTGGGGCGGCAGCTTGTCGCCGACGCCTACACCAAAAAACTGGGTAAGCCCTACGGCCCGGTGAAGGTCTATCACGACTTCCACGATCTGCTGCGGGACAAGGAGATCGACGCCGTAGTCATCTCGACGCCGGATCATCAGCACGCCATCGTGGCGGCAGCCGCCGTGCGAGCGGGCAAGGATGTCTACCTCCAGAAGCCGGCTTCGCTGACCATCGCCGAAGGCCGCTATCTGAGCGACGCCGTGCAGGCCTCGGGCAGGATTCTCCAGATTGGCAGCCAGCAGCGCTCGTGGAAGCAGTTTCATCGCGCTTGCGAGCTTGTCCGCAACGGACGCATCGGCGAGGTGAAGCATGTTGAGATAGGACTGCCTGGCGATCCTGCTGGCGGCGATTCGACTCCTATGCCAGTGCCCGACGGATTTAACTACGACGCCTGGCTGGGATCGACTCCCGTAGTGCCCTATACGGTTGACCGTGTGATGCCGCAGCGCGACTTCAGCCGTCCGGGATGGATGCGCCTGGAGCAGTTCGGCGCAGGCATGATTACCGGCTGGGGCGCACATCACGTAGACACCGCGCACTGGGGCATGGATACCGAGTACACAGGGCCGGTCGAGATCTGGGGTACAGCGGAGTTTCCTACTCACGGGCTCTGGGATGTCCACGGTAACTTTCTGACCCACGCGCGCTACGCCAACGGCGTGACGATGGATATCTCAGGCGCTTTTCCGAACGGCATCAAGTGGTACGGAAGCGAGGGCTGGATCTTCGTTACGCGCGACGAGATGGCGACTCCAACTTCGACGCCCGGACAAGCCGCGAACATCCAGCCGCTGATGGCAAGCAATTCGAAGATTCTCGATTCGGTCATCGGACCGGATGAGATTCATCTGTACACGGCCAACGAACAGCACGAAAACTGGCTGGACTGCATCAAGTCACGGCGTCAGCCCACAGCTCCTATAGAGATCGGACACCGCGCCTGCTCCACCTGCCTGCTGCACCACATCGCCATGAAGACCGGACGGCACCTGCGCTGGAACCCGGAACGGGAGAGGTTCATCGGAGACGATGACGCCAACGCGAGACTGTCGCGTCCGCAGCGCTCTCCCTTTACGTTTGAAGAGAGCAGTTGGGTGTAAGGAAGAATCACAGAATATGGCATCTCAAGGGGAGAGCCTCCAGGTAGGCCAAGCCTAAAGGCTTGGCCTGCCTGGAAGCAACTTGCACTTCGCATAAACTGTAAGTCAGGATGACAGGAGCAAGAGAGCAGAACCTATCGCACGCGGCGGACTTGTTGATGGATGCCCGCAGAACCAACCGCGCCATTGTGGACCTTCCCGGCGAGTACGCGCCCGCGACTCTGGAAGAGGCCTATTACATTCAGGATTGCCTGTCGCTGGCGTATGGAGAGATCGGCGGATGGAAGGTCGGCGCTCCCAGCGCAGACGCCGAGCCAGCCTTCGCGCCCATGCCTGCGGCGTGGATATCGCCGAGCGGATGCGAACTGCGCGGCCTGACCCATCGCTATCGCGGCCTTGAGGCGGAGATCGCTTTTCTCATGGGCGAAGACCTGCCTCCGCGAGCCAAGCCTTATTCGCGTGAAGAGGTCGTTGCGGCCATTGCGAGTATGCACCCGGCTATCGAGGTTCTGGAGACGGCGCTGGCCGATCCCGATCATGCCTCAGCGCTGACGAAGACCGCTGACCTTATCCTGCACGGAGGCTTCGTCTACGGCGATGCGGTTCCCAACTGGCAGAGCATCGACTTTGCGAAGGAGTCGGTTACCATGTCCCTCAACGGAATCGTGCGCGTGGAGCGGACCGGCTCCAACACATCAGGAGACCTGATGCGGCTACTGCCGTGGCTGGCCAACGTTGGAGCCAGCCGGACCGAGGGATTCCGCAAAGGCGACTGGATTACTACCGGAAGCTGGACCGGCATCACGCGCGGCGGACCGGGTTCCGCAGCCGAGGCCAGGTTTACGACCGCAGGTCGGGTCTCGCTGCGATTTGCATAGAAGCAAAAAAATGGGTGCCCCATTCATGACGCAGTTTCATCGCGTCATGAGTGGGTTCTGAACCTCTCGGATCCCACTCATGCGCGATACTACCGCGCATGAATGGGGCACCCAGATTAATACCAAGGTCAGATCACAGCCGCGCCGAGCGCAGCCTGAGCGCGTTTCCAATCACCGAGACCGAACTGAAGCTCATCGCCGC
>WQYS01000316.1 GCA_009781125.1 Acidobacteriaceae bacterium
ACGGTGTGGTAAACGCCGCGAAGATTGAGAAGTTAGTTGGAAGAGATGATGTCCACGCGAGTGACAGGATTACGGATTCAAAGGAGAAACCAAGTGATGAAAAAGATTCAAGTTGCAATGTTATCCTTTGCGAGTCTGTTCCTCGCGATTGTGATCGTATGTACACCCAATGAGCCACAGTATCTGAACCCTCCAACTCCGACACCTACTCCGGCGCCACCTACTCCTACTCCGACGCTGCCTACTCCAACGCCGACGCCTGCTACTCCGACTCCGACGCCACCTACTCCAACACCGGTGACGTTAGATTCGCTGACGGCGAACAATACGTCCGCTTGCCCTGATAAAGCTCCTCTGCCCCCACAGTGCCAAGCCGCCTTTAACGTCCAGACCAGCGTGACTATGGGGCCAGATACCCGCGCGGGCGTCCTTACGCCGATCTTTAATCCAGCGCCGGGAAATGTCTCGACCGAAGACATTCACGGCTATCTGACTAATGGCGCAGCTACGAAGATTTACGCCAACTTCATGACAGGGTTCTGCATGACGAACGACGGCTCCGGTCACTGCCACAGCAATGTAATGACAGGCTATAACTCCGACGATCCCAGGACCGCCGCCGCGCAGGTCAAGGATCTATATAACCGCCATATCGACGGCGCCCTCATAAGCTGGGAAGGACCTGGCAGCGATACACCGGGCTTACTGATACAGACGGAGGAGAACAACAACTATTGCAACGGTGGTGCCGGGCCCTGCAGCGTAGGTATCGTCAACATGATCGACGGTCCCTCGATAGGCTATTCCACAACTTCAACCGGAGTTCCGGGCACCAGCGGGGCTGCCTGCTCCACCAGCCTGTCCGCCGCTGCCTATGAAACGTGTGCCCTCGCTCATTTGAAGAATGACTTCTGCTGGATGAATGGGAAGTACTTCGGCAACCCGGCCTACCTGAAGTCTTCGAGCGGACAGCCTATTGTGTTGATATTCCCCAACGAACCGGTGCTTCCAAGCTCTGGTGCTGCGCCATCCTGGACCGATGTATGGAAACAAATAAAGGTTTGGAACAGCGATCTGAAGACTAACTGTAATCAATCTGGTTATAACGCCGACAACGGCGTTCCACTTTTTATCAGTGAGAACACGGGTGCATTTACGAGAACGAGTGCTGACGGCACCCTGGTTTACGACGGTGCCTATTACTGGATTGAGCCGGCCCAAAACGCGATTGTCAGCGATCAGACCACCTACAACATCTCGCCGCTATCGCAGGCGGGCACGCTGGACAACTTTTATTATGTAGCCAAGTCACATCTCACGATGCAGGTATGGGGAAACGCCTTCAAGGGTTTCAACAGCCATTTTGCAGAATGGGGAACAAACCGCATCATGGACCAGCAATGCGGCATGACCTGGATCCAATCGCTCACGGCAGGCAACACAAACTATACCAGTGCTGGTCTGTCTTATCTGCAGATTGCCACCTGGAACGATTACAACGAAGGTACTCCGATTGAGACCGGCATCGACAATTGTTATACCGTCAGTGCATTGTTGAGCGGTTCGACGCTCAACTGGTCGCTGGATTCAAGCAATCCTATGGCAAATCTGGCTACGGTGTCGCACATTGAAATCTACGATTCGACAGACTTCGGCGTGACCGTTACTCCGTTGTCCATGAACGAAGCGGCAGCGGCCAGCGGCACATACGACCTGAGCATGCTGCCATCAGGGAACCATACGCTCTACGTTCGCATGGTGGGCAAGAACAGTATCTTCAATCAAATCTCACCTGCAGTTGCGTATTCGAATTAGAACTTTTTCGAGTAACAACAAGGCACTAGAGAGCTGGCTACTCCGGCCAGCTCTCTAACAGAAACATCGGCCAGATGGCCGGTCCGTAATTACAGAAGAGGAGCCATTTGCGCTCCAATAGGAGAACGCGGGAATGTGGAAGAGACGTGAGGTACTGAAGCTGGGCATGCTGGCCTCGACGGCGGCAGTGGCGCCGCGGTGGGCGCTGGCAGCAGGCGCAACGGAAGCGGACAGGCAGAACCTGGCGTTGAACCGGGCGGCGTGGACATCGAGTTCTGCGGACTTTATCAGCACGGGACACATGGCCACCGATGGCCAGGCTGTGACGGAATGGCTCAGCGAAAATGCCGACGCACAGTGGATCTATGTAGACCTGGGAGCAGCCGCGAAGGTTCGGTCCGTGGTGTTGCGCTGGGGAGCCAATCACGCTCAGGCGTACAAGGTGCAGGTCTCGACGGAAAGCGGCCCGTCCGCCGACACGGGATTGGTAGAGAACTGGCGTGAGGTGCAGCAGACCTCCAGCGGCAAGGGAGGCGTCGAGGAGATTACGCTGCCCGAGATCGAGGCCCGCTATGTCCGGATTCTGATGACGGCAAAGGCCAGGCCGGAAGGGTACTCGCTGAAGGCCTTCGAGGTGTACGGCGAGGGAGGTTACGAAGACCCGCCATCGGTAGCGCCTCCGCCGGATGCGGACGGCACGCTGCATTTGAGCGGCGGATGGCGTCTGATAAACGAGGCCGCGATTGCCGATAAAGCAGCGGTCATCTCGCGGCGCGGTTACGACGACAGCAAGTGGCTGGCGGCAACGGTGCCAGGAACGGTGTTGACGAGTTATCACGACATAGGGGCGGTCCCGGATCCGTTCTACAGCGACGATCTGCGCCAGATATCGGACTTCTTCGCGCACACGAACTGGTGGTACCGCACCGAGGTGGAACTGCCGCAGAACTACGCCGGGCGGCGCGTGTGGCTGAGCTTTGACGGCATCAACTATCGCGCCTATGTCTACGTGAACGGAGTATCGGCAGGCAGCATCAACGGCGCGTTTGTTCGCGGGCGGTTTGATGTGACGAAGCTGATGAAGACAGGCAGGAACTGCATTGCGGTGCTGATTATGCCTGTGCCCAAGCCTGACAAGGTCATGCCCAAGCCACTGAGCGGATATAAGTGGCCCGTCGAATATCCGAAGAATGAGCCGACCATTCTGGCCGGTGCCAGCTGGGATTGGCTGCCGACGATCCGCGACCGCAACACCGGCATATGGAACCACGTGCGGCTGACGGCCAGCGGCGATGTGACTATCGAGAATCCCTTCGCCAGCACGCATTTTCCTGATAGCAAGGATCTGAGCAGGGCTGACATCACGCTGAAGCTGGAGTTGAAGAACCACTCCGCAGAGGCGCGCCGGGGCGAGTTGAAGGTGCGTCTGGGCGAGGTGGAGTTTACCCAGCCGGTAGCACTGGAGGGCGGCGAAACCAAGGCCCTGACGCTCGATAAGTCGTCTCAGCCGAAGTTGTCTCTGGATCATCCCCGTTTGTGGTGGCCCAGCGGCTACGGCGAGCAGAATCTCTACGGCCTGACACTGGAGTTTGCCTGCGACGGTAAGGTGTCGGACGTGAACCGGTCCCGTATCGGAGTCCGCGAATTTACCTATAACCAGCCGTCGCTGACTCGATGGGATACCGGCAGCTTATCCAACCACGTTGCCGACGTCGATCAGCAGCTCAACAGCTCCGGCGGCACGCGCAAGGACGATCCGCTGATGCTGTTGTGCAACGGCCAGCGCATCTTCATACGCGGCGTCAACTGGGGCATGGATGAGGGCATGCTCCGCTGCGACCGCCAGGGCTACGAGAGCCGCCTGCGTATGGAAAAGGAGATGAACTTCAATCTCATCCGCAACTGGAGCGGGAATCTCGACAAGACGGAGTTCTACGAGATATGCGACGAGTATGGATTGATGGTTTGGGAGGAGTTCGGCATAGCGAACAGCCTGATGCCCGACGATCCTATTATGTGGCTGGCCAACGCGCGCGACCGCTTTCTGCG
>WQYS01000317.1 GCA_009781125.1 Acidobacteriaceae bacterium
ACGGCTCCTGGGCCTAAGACGGTTATCGACAAGGGACTGGCCGGGCCAGGCCTGCTGGCCTATATCGCAACCAGCAAGTTCGCGGACTACGTTCCTTTATACAGACTGGATGACATCTTCGCGCGGCAGGGATTTGCCATCTCGCGTGGTATGCAGTCGGTCTGGTGCGGCTCGATGGGTGATCGGTTCGAACCGCTGTGGGAGCTGATGGCTGGCCGAGTGCGAACCTCGCACGTCGTGGCTACCGACGATACCATCATGCCCATGCTCGACAAGGACAAGACGGCCAACGCGCGCATGTGGGTTTATATCGGCGACGATGCGAACCCCTACAACGTCTTCGACTTCACGTTGAACAGAGAGCGCGACGGCCCGAAGTATTTTCTCAAGGACTACCAGCAGGTTCTGCTGGCTGATGCTTATGGTGGTTACAACGGCGTGGTGGCCGGCAACGGCATCACGCGCGCCGGATGCTGGGCGCACCTAAGGAGAAGGATTATTGACGCGGAAAAATCCGCTCCCGAAATCGCACGGGAGGCGGTTGCGCTGGTGCGTGAGCTATACGAGGTCGAGAGAGAGGCAAAAAATACTTCTGCTGAGCAGAGACTTGAGATGCGACGGAAGAGGTCGATGCCGGTGATGGCCAGGCTGAGGGAGAAGTTCCTCACCTGGAAGGATGAGTTGTTGCCCAAGCATCCGATGGCCGAAGCACTCAGCTACGCCTTGAACCAGTGGCAGGAGTTGAACGTGTTCTTGTCTGATGGAGCTGTGCCCATCGGTAGAGTCGGGAACAGGCGCAGTGGCGTTAGTCTCCCGGTGGCTGCTTGACGCGGGCTTTCGCTCTCGTCGCCTCAATCCGGCTTGGCATGGCTCTGTTTCCTGTTCCCGCTCGTCAAACCGGACATGCACATTTCGCGCATCCGGCTTTCACCCACCCTCAGACCTTCGCTCTCGGTAGGTCGGCCAGTCGCAGTGGAATTGAGTACAACCCGAGCTTCTGATACAGATACTCGTCAGGAAATTGACGATATCCTGTCCCTCGGCCTCCTCTGCGCTGCACCAACCATCGCCGGAATCGCCGCTCCGTATACTTGCGGATGAGTTTGTATGTTCTCATTACCGGCCCCTGATCGAAGTATCCACACCATCCTCGTAACTGTAGGTTGATGTCGGAAACTACGTCCGCAGGCTTGTCCGCGTATCGTTGCGATACTGTCCGTTCATGGATTCTTGTCAGCAGGCTCTTGATCGCTTTCCGCGAAGGACGTGTGCCCAGGTAGGGCTGTCCGTCCTTGTTATAGAAACGACCAAAGGTGTATCCGAGGAAGTCGAAAGACTCCTCGGGAAAACATGCGATTCGAGTCTTGGTCTCGTTCACCGCCAACCCCAGCCGCGCCATCAGCGTCTGCATCCGTATCATCGCCGCCTGCGCGTTTCCGGGCTTGCAGCAGATGACGAAATCATCAGCATAGTTGACGACATAAGCATCGAGTTGAGTCTGATGGCCGTGTTGTTGCCACGCCAGCAGAAAGCGGCGGAAGTAGAGGTTAGCCAACAGCGGAGAAATTGGAGACCCCTGTGGCGTACCTCGTTTCGTCCGTCGTGCTTCGGTAGAACGTACCTCACGCTTGCCAACATACTCCACCACCGGAACTGTCAGCCAGCTCTTGAGGAGGTGAAGTACCTTTCCATCAGCAATACGCCGACACAAACAGCACATCAAAGGAGTGTGCGGAATCGAAGTAAAGTAGTCGCGCAAATCGGCGTCTACCACTTCCCGTCTCCCGTGCTGCGTCATGTGCCAGTAGATTCTCCGCACCGCCATCTTGGCGTCTATTCCGGAACGGAATCCGTACTGCTGTGGCAGCAGGTCCGCCTCGAAGATAGGACCGATCACGAGCAGCGCCGCCATCTGAACCACGCGGTCACGGATGCAGGCAATGCCCAGCGGCCTTTGTCCGCCGTTGCTCTTTGGAATCCACACACGCAACAAGGGCTGCGGCCTGTACTGTCCAGACCTCAACTCCTGTTGCAGAGTTTCCAACCATTGCTCTCGCCCGCCAGACTCGATCCGCTCGAAGGTCTCTCCATCGGCTCCCGGCGCTCCCTTGTTCAAGCGGCTACGTCGGTAGGCTTCCTGAAGAACATCCGCACGATAGATCTTGTCCCACAGCGCATAGAAGCGAAAGGCTGGTTCTGCCTTAGCTTTCGTCTGTAGCGAGGTCTGAAGCTTCCGAACCTTATCGGCTGGAGTTGTTAGACTCATCGTCAATCTCCCGGCTGTCGTCTCTTTCCTGGCTTTGGTTGAGTCAGGGTCCCTTCCCTCCACCGGAATTACCCGGTCTCCACGGTAGTACGGACCCATCCGCCATCCGCCACCGCCCGCGCTGGTCCTCACGGATTCGCGGTTGGTTCCAGGCTTTCGCCCTCCCCACGGCGGCGGACTTCCCTTGTTGCACATCACCCATCTCTCCTGCGTGCTGCCGTCACTACCCCGGTGGAACCGCCGGTTGCGTTTCTCGCTCGCTTCTCCGGCGACTGCGGCCTTCCTCGTTATTATGGCGAGTCGGCTTCCACATTGCAGTTTTCGGGGCCTGCTCGACGTTCACTCGCGTTGCGGCCCGCAGGAATCACTGACTCCCATGACGGAGCCTTTTCTCGAAGTGCTTCAGACCATTCGTTGCCTCCTGATCCGCCCCGAGTGTTTCCGGCTGGAGCGAGAGTTGGCCGGCCCGGATTCCCACCGGGGAGGGTGATGTGCCTTGTCAAGGCACACATAACAACGTCAGCGAAAGGGAGATGAAACGAATTGTTCTCAATCGCAAGAACAGTTTGTTTGTGGGCAACGCGCGTGGCGGAAGAACGGCTGCGATCCTGTCGAGTCTGACCAGCACCTGTCGGCGGCACGATATCGATCCACAGCTCTACTTCACGCAACTGCTGACGAACCTGCCGTTCATAGCTGGCTCCGATCTCCCCGACTGGCTCCCGGATCGCTGGAAGATACACAATGCTGCCAGCGCCAACGACCTAAAACAAAATTCCTGAAATCCGGCATCTGTGCTTCACCTACCGCTCACGGATTGAACGCACTGATCGCCATCGAACTCAAGGTGGGTCGTTTCCAGCCGGAGTACCTGGGCAAGCTTAGCTTCTATCTTGAGGCACTCGACCGCGACGTGCGCAAGCCGCATGAGCAGCCCTCCATCGGTGTTCTGCTCTGCGCCAGCAAGGATGACGAGGTGGTCGAGTATGCCCTCAGTCGAACACTGAGTCCGGCGTTGGTTGCCGAATACCAGACCATGCTACCCGACAAACAACTCCTTCAGGACAAGCTCCACGAATTTTACCGGCTCAACACGCCGAAAGGAGACGGGGCATGAGGCCGTTTTGTCATGCTAATCCAATTGTTGTTCGTGTGGTTCAGACAGAATTTTTGGTTGCGTCTGGGTTGCAGATTCCTCCGCAAAATGCCGTATTCTTCCGAGGTAAGTCCTTTATTATCTTTAGAATCAATGGCTTTCGCCGCCTCATAACCCAAAGGTCGGAGGTTCAAATCCTCCCCCCGCAACCATCCGAACTTGTTGGCTATTCCCTTTTTAAGACCCCTGCGTAACCATGCCATAACTTATTGAAAACGATAAGTTTGCTTGTTGGTGGAGAACAATGGCGTCAGCATTCCTCGCCGTAATTTACCAGCGCGTCGGAACGGTCTAGTCTGGCGATCCGAACAAAACGGGCTGCATAGGTCATTCTCCTGTACCCTGAATTTTTAGAACCATGTAATTACAGTCAATCGCCTTTAGTTCTATTCACCAACTTGATTGCAGAGCGAAAACCGCCCATAGATCGATCTTCATC
>WQYS01000318.1 GCA_009781125.1 Acidobacteriaceae bacterium
AGATACGTTTCCGGCTCGCTCCGGACTTCGCCGACCGAGCAGCTATGGTGGAGATTCCCGGCAACCTGATCGAGTTTCCGCGCCATCTGGTGGCTCCGCGGCGAGCCCGGCCCAGGCTGGCGGAGGGTCCGCTGCGCGAGAACCTTGACGCTCAGACCGGCCCGTCGCAGCTACGCATCTTTGAGGCAGAACCGCTGGTGGTTGCCGACACTCCAGAGTATCCGGCAAGTGCATCGGTCGAGCCTGCGGCGCCGGAGTGGTCTTCGATCCTGCTCAGTCCGCAACCGGCTCCCGCCGTAGCTGAGCCGGTTCCCGGAGAGCCGGTCGTCCAGGAGGCCATGCTTCCTCAGACTGCGCCCATCCAGCTCCGCTTGATGGCAGCCATGGTGGATGGAGTTCTCATCACCGCGGCGCTGCTCGTCTTCGCCACCACGCTGGTGGTGACGGCGAATTACCTGGGAAGACTGGGCGTCTTCCACCTGGCCCCTGCCGCTCCGAAGACGGTTCTGATTCTGTCTGGCGTAGCGCTCGTAGTCCTGGGCCTGATCTACCAGCTACTGTTCTTCACCTGGGCCGACGCCACGCCGGGAATGCGATACGCCCGCATCGGGCTATGCACCTTCTCGGACGACAACCCGACGCGCGCCCAGATGCGCCGCCGCATCTGGGCGCATCTGCTCTCGGCCTGTCCGCTGGGACTGGGCTATCTATGGGCGGTCCTCGACGACGACCGCCTGAGTTGGCACGACCGCATTACGCGCATGTATCAGCGCAGCTACTAAAGCATTTTGATATTTGGTGTGGAGTTGGGTATCCCTCAGATGGATTGCGCCTTCGGCGCTCCATACACACACCTCAGACCGTCATGATCTCTTTTTCTTTGGCCTTGCACAGCTCCTCGATGCGCTTGATCTCGGCGTCGGTGAGATGCTGAATCTCTTCACTGGCGCGCTTCTCGTCGTCCTCGGAGATGTGCTTGTCCTTGGCCGACTTCTTGATGTGATCGTTGCCGTCGCGGCGAATGTTGCGGATGGCGGTCTTATGGTCCTCAAGCGTCTTGTTCAGGTTGCGGACCACCTCTTTGCGCCGCTCCTCGGTCATCGGCGGCACGGGCACGCGGATCACCTTGCCGTCTGACATCGGGTTGAGGCCGGTGTTGGCGCCGCGAATGGCTTTGTCGATGGCGCTGACCATGCTTACGTCATAGGGCTGCACGAGGATCGTCGTCGGGTCCGGCGTGCTCATCTGGCCCATCTGCGAGATGGGAGTCTCGGTGCCATAGTAATCGACGTGGATCCGGTCGAGCATATGCACGTTTGCCCGTCCCGTGCGCGTTGACGCCAGATGCGCCCTGAAGTCCTCGACGGACTTCTCCATGCGCGCCTTCAGTTCCACGTATGTACCCTTCAGTGCTTCGATCCCTGCCATTACCGATGTCATAAACACGTCCTCGCTGCGCGGATGCGCCCCAAGCGCATTCTACTGGAATCTGCCATGCTATCAGTCTAACTTTTTTCCACCGCAGCGGTTTTACCGGTTTCGCGCGCCTGCCGCCGCTCTTTTCTAATGCCAGACGGGCCTCGAGCGAGTTAGTATGTCTTAACCCTTTTGCATGAGTCTTTATGAGCAATTTCGCGCCGCTCCCAATCTGCTTACGCTGGCGCGGCTGTTTATCATCCCGTTTCTGGTGATCGCCATCCTGGACGGACGCTTCAGGACGGCCTTTGCGCTGCTGGTGCTGGCCGGCTGCAGCGATGCGTTCGACGGCCTGCTGGCCCGGTGGCTGCGCCAGCGAACCGTGCTCGGCCAGTACCTCGATCCCATCGCCGACAAGGTGCTGCTGAGTACGCTCTTCCTGGTGCTCACGCACGTGGGCCTCATTCCGCGCTACGTTACAGTGCTGGTCTTCAGCCGCGACCTGGGGATTCTGCTGGTCTCGTCGCTGCTGTTTGCGACAGGCACGCTGCGCGACTTCCGCCCCAATCTTCTAGGTAAGCTGAATACGCTGGTGCAGGTGGTCGGCGTGCTGGTGGTGATGCTGGGCCAGCTTTCGCCCGCGCTTCCGCTGACTGGCGCGCGCTGCTGGCTGCTGCGCTCCATCGCCGTGCTGACGACCGCTTCGGGAGTGCAGTATGCGTGGGTCGTGATGCGGCGGGTCCAGTCGCATCAGCCAACGGCGGTCTGAACCGCGCTTGCGAAATCTGACCAGCCGTAATCGCTCGGGTGCCCCATCCTTCGGTCGCCGATGCATGTGCAGGTATCCAGTTTCGTTTAGGGCGGACGAAGGGTGGGAATGTATACGGCTCAATCAACCATCTTTACAACCGGAACAATGGCGAGTGAGCGTTTTACATTCCCACCCTTCGTCCGCCGCGGCGACCGAAGGATGGAGCACCCGGGCTGTTGTGGCTGGTTTGAGGCTGAAAAATCAATGCCCGTTGAGCTTGGCCACCGCGAAGCCGCCGCGCAGGTTCACGACATCTTCGAAGCCGCTGCCCTTCAGCAGGCAGGCGGCTAGATAACCTCGTTGCCCCTTCTGGCAGTAGACGAGGATTCTGCGATTGCGCGGCAGCTCTCCGAGGCGGTCGCGGAGATCGCCCAGCGGAATATGCACGGCATCCCGGAGCATGCCGAGTGCAGCCACCTCGCTGGCCTCGCGTACGTCGAGCAGGAGCTCGCCGTTTGGCTTCCAGTCCTCGGGCGAGACGGTCGCCACATCGCCGCGCGCTATGTGATCGGCAACGAATCCGGCGGTGTTAACCGGGTCGTTGGCCGAGCCGAACGGCGGCGAGTAGGCCAGGTCCAGGCTCTCCAGATCGAAGACGGTCATGCGGCCTGCAATCGCCGTCGCCAGAATATCGGTGCGCTTGTCGACGCCGTCCTGGCCCACGACCTGAGCGCCGAGCAGGCGTCCGGTTCCTTCTTCGGCGATGATCTTAATCAGCAACGGACTGGCGCCGGGATAGTAGCCCGCGTGGTTGGGGTCGATAGTGATGCTGGTGAAGAAGGTGAGTCCGGCTTTGGCGGCCTGAGCGCTGTTCAGGCCAGTGAATCCCGCGGTCATGTGCAGGACGCGAACGATGGAGGTCCCCAGAGCGCCGGGATAGATGAAGTGTCCGCCTGCGGCATTGGCTCCGGCGATGCGTCCCTGGCGGTTGGCCGGGCCCGCCAGCGGAATGCGCGTGCGCGCTCCGGTCAGCATGTGGGTGGTCTCGGCGGCGTCGCCTACGGCGTAGATGTCGGGGTCGGAGGACTCCATGCGCGCGTTCACCTTGACTCCGCCCGTGACGCCGATCTCAAGCCCCGCCTGCCGGGCCAGCTCGACCTCGGCGCGAACGCCTACGCTGAGCAGGATTAGCTCCGCCGGAACGAAGCTGCCGTCGGCCAGCTCCACGCCCTTGGCGCTGAACGACTTCGCCTCCGCGCCAGCCAGGATAGCGAACTCCTTGCCGCGAATATGGTTCTGCAGGTGCGTAGCCATATCGCGGTCGAGCAGCGGCAGTATGTGCGGCATCTTTTCGATTACAGTGACGCTGATGCCGCGACGGTGAAACGCCTCAGCCATCTCCAGGCCGATAAACCCGCCGCCGATGATGGCGGCTGTCTTCGGCTTGTTCGAGTCGAGAAACGCGAGAATACGATCCATGTCGGGAACGTCGCGCAAGGTGAAGACGCTGGGCAGGACCCTCGGATCTGCACCGGGGATCGGCGGCACGATGGGCTTCGCACCCTGGCTCAGGATGAGCTTGTCGTAGGCGAAGTCCTCTTCCGAGCCATCCGAGCGGCGCACACGAACCGTCTTGTTCGCCCGGTCGATGGCGATGGCCTCGTGGTTCACATGCACGCGGA
>WQYS01000319.1 GCA_009781125.1 Acidobacteriaceae bacterium
GCACGCACCAGCGCATGTAAACCCTCACGATCTTTGGGCAACTGCGGTGTGTTTGTGGGTGTGGAGGGCACGTCAATATAAACACGGACCAGAGCGAGAAGTTACGTAAAACACCTGTATTTATTGGTCGAATCGATCAGTTCCGTACTCCTCTCCTATACCGCGATCTTCTCCTCTCGTTTCGGACTTCGACGCTCATAACGCGGCACTCGCTTCAGCTTCGTCATGTCGATGCCATCCAGAATCATCGCCAACTCGCTGGGGCGTAACTCGACCGAGCGCGCACCCGCTTCCATCCGTGGAAGTTTAAAAACACTTTTCTCCAGGCGCTTATAGCTCAGCCAAGAATGCACGGGTTGTCGTCGCCGACACACATCTTGTGCGTGTCACCCATCCGTTCCATCCACTCAGCGGGCAGCAACTTCCCTGTATTGGGGAGAGGTACAACCGTTACGGGAAAACTTTGCTATTGCAGAGTAGCGAAGGAGTGATTTACTCGGTGCGTCCGCAGTGGACAGACGAGGTTGTTCCCGATCCTGAAGTTGTTCTGGGTGGGTATCGGGCGCTGGCTCGCTTGGCGGATTTGATGGAACTCGCATGTTTTGTAGACCGTCTCAGCGGACGAAATCGACTGAGAGGTGAGCTATGGCGCGTAAAGTCAATTACGCCGCTAATGTAAAGACAAATACGCCGCTTCGTGGTGGAGTACGCATATTTACGTGCGATGGCAATAGATATGAATCAAGATATACAACAGATTACCCGCATAATCCTCCTCTAGATAGCGTCATAATTATATATACGTATCGCAGAACAGTTCAGGGGGATACTTGTGCGCATCAAGAACGACAGCCAACAGGCCAAGATACGCTTGTTGCGAGAAGCAGGTACGCTGAATCCGGAGCCGGAGAAGGTCAGAGATATGAAGTTCCTCGACGGCGAGTTCTTCGATCCGCACGATATGGTGCAGGTCAGGTACGAGATGTTGCGCCGTGTCTCGGTAGACAAGGCTTCGGTGAGCGACGTTGCCGAAGAATACGGTGTATCCAGGCCTACTTACTATCAGACCAAAGCTGGCTTCGAGGAGGCGGGGATCGCCGGACTGCTGCCCAAAAAGCGCGGCCCGCATGGTCCACACAAACTCGAAGGCTCAGTTCTCGAATTTATCCAGAAGCATCTGATTGCGGGAGAGCCTGTTCGCGCACGCGCACTTACCCGACAGATCGCAGAGAAGTTCGGTATCGAGGTTCATCCACGAACCATCGAGCGGGCGGTTGTAGGAAAAAAAACGGCGCGATGAATGCCGGCCTGAAAGAGCTTACTGCGCCGTTGCAGGATGCGGTCGAGCGGTACGAGGTTCTCCGTAAAGCTGCCTTGGAGCACGTTCTGCCACCCGAGGCTCAATACGGATTCGTACATTTTCTTCGCCGTGGCATGTGGGCATGGGCGCAGTTACTCTCCGCTCCCGGCGGCAGCCTGCCGCAACCGCAATCCAAATCGCCAGAGTTCACTGCCGCAGGCGACAGCAGAACTGCCGTCTATGTTCTGGCGGCAATGACCATGAACATGGAATCTCAAGGAGCAGCCCTATGAGTGAGTCGTTGAAGGTACAGCCTCATCACCTGGAGCGAGGAGCCTATCTGTATGTCCGGCAGTCATCCATGCGGCAGGTGATCGAAAATGTCGAGAGCAGCAAACGTCAGTACGGTCTGCGCAACCGAGCTATAGCGCTGGGTTGGCGCGAGGATCAGATCAAGGTCATCGATAACGATCAGGGCGAATCGGGTGCTTCGGCGGCGTGGCGCGAGGGTTTTCAGCACCTGGTGGCCGAAGTAAGTATGGGGCGAGCAGGTATCGTCATGGGGCTGGAGGTCTCGCGCCTGGCAAGGAACAACGCCGACTGGCAGCGCCTGCTGGAGATATGCGCGCTCGCCGATACGCTGATCCTGGACGAGGATGGCGTCTACGATCCAGCCAGTTTCAATGACCGCCTGCTCCTGGGTCTGAAAGGAACCATGAGCGAAGCAGAATTACACGTTTTGAAAGCGCGGCTGCGCGGTGGAGTTCTGAACAAAGTACGGCGCGGCGAGTATCAATGCGCTCTGCCTACAGGCCTGGTATACGACGAGACGGGCATGGTCAGGCTCGATCCTGATGCACAAGTCCGCGACACCATCGCTCACTTTTTCGAGACCTTTGCGCGCGTCGGCTCGGCCTGCCAGACGGTTAAGGTGTTTCGCCGCGAGGGTGTTCTTTTCCCTTCACGGCAGCGCAGTAGCGGTATCACTCTGTTTCAGCCGCTAACAGCTTCGACAGCCCATCGTGTGTTGATAAACCCCAGATATGCAGGTGTCTATTTTTATGGTCGCGCCCACTACCGGCGAGCTGCCGATGGACAGATAAAGGTTCAGAGAAAGCGCGACTATACCGACTGGCTCGCCTGCATCCCCAACGCTCATCCCGGTTACATCAGTTGGGAACAATATGAACAGAATCTCAAGCTGCTTGCATCCAATGGTCCGGGATATGCACATGCGCGCCTGTCACCTCCGCGTGAAGGCGCAGCGCTTTTGCAAGGACGCGTGGTGTGTGGGCGCTGTGGACAAAATATGAGCGTGCGCTATCGCTCTACGCGCGGCAAACAAGAGGCGTGGTATGTTTGCGACCGCGCTGCTAGCAAGCTGGGTGCATCGGGCTGTCAATCCATCGCCGGTCCTCCAGTGGACGAAGCCATAGGGACTTTAGTGGCCGAGAAGATGACACCGGAAGCAGTAGAGTTGGCCATCGAGGTCCGGCGAGAGATCGAAGCCCGCCAGCAGGAAGCGGATCAACTGCGCAGCCGCGCCGTCGAGCGGGCGCAGATGGAAGCAGATCTGGCACAACGCCGCTTCATGCTGGTCGATCCCGCCAACCGTCTGGTTGCCGACACGCTGGAATCGGAATGGAACGATAAACTGCGAGCCTTGGCTCAGGCGCGAGAGCAGAGAGAACAGGCACGCAAACAGGATCAGGCCTTACTGGACGATGCGATTCGCCAACGACTGCTTGCGATGACTACGGACTTCCAGAGACTCTGGAATGATCCTGCCACGCTCAACCGTGAGCGAAAACGACTGCTTGCTTATATCCTCGAAGATGCCACATTGGTCAAAGTGCCAGCCGAAGGAATCACGAAGGTTCACCTTCGCTTCAAAGGAGGAAAGACCGAGACCCTGACGACGCTGAATCCAAAAGCCGGTGGGCAGATAGCCAAAACACCTCCTCACATCATCGCCCTCATCGACAAACTTCTTGATGACCATATCTATCCGGAGATCGCCGATGTTCTCAACGAGCAGGGATTTCGACCCGGAGGATCGGCACGGTGGGGCAGGAGCGAGGTTCTTTTCAACGCGCTGAAGGTGAGATTTATCGTCCATCAATATGCGCTTCGCTCTCGTTACGACCGGCTGCGTGATCGAGGGTTGGTAACAGCAGCAGAGGCAGCTTCCCGGATCGGCGTCCACCAGCAAACCATCGTGACTTGGGCTGAACATGGCATCATCCCCAGGCAAGCCTGTGATGGATACAGATATCTTTATGAGATACCCAATCCCCTACCGGTCAAACACAGCAGCCGTTGGGATACTGTTTCCGCCAGAGCTGCGGCGGCTACAGAGAGAAAAAATCAAAACCTTCATATCTGACAGGAAAGAGGTGTAGTGTGAATCGAGGTAGTTGTAGAGAAGCAAAAATCCATCTTTATCCCACACCAGAATCTTCATCCGGTCGTTGCGCCGCGAACGAAAAATGAACAGAGCTTCGCTGAACGGGTCCTGGCCGATCACCGTACGCACCTTCTCGGCCA
>WQYS01000320.1 GCA_009781125.1 Acidobacteriaceae bacterium
GACGGAGTCGGCAAAGTCCTCCCACATCACCGCCGGAAGCGAGCCGGTCTTGTCAGTCAGCACAGCGGAGAGAAACTGCCCGCCCGATTTCCTGTCCCGAAGCTGAAGCGAGGAGAGAACGAAGTAAGAGGTAATAACGGCATTCTCGTGGCGCGCGGCGTCCACAGCGAAAAAATCTTTCATCGAAACCAGAATACTCCGGGCTGACAGAATGGTGGCAAAATGCGAGGGGCAATCATGCGGGTGCCCCACTCATGACGGTTTCATCGTCATGGGTGGGGGCGATGCTTGAGCAGAGAAGGCCCCACCCATGACACGACAAAACCGTGTCATGAGTGGGGCACCCAGATGATTTATCGAATCCGATTTCTACGGCTTAGTCTCTGGCGCTGGCTGCGTCGTTGGCGCGGGCGGCGTCATGCCTGCGGGAGTCGTCCCGATAGCGGGATTGACCGTCGGCGCAGGCTCGGCTGGAGGAGGCGGAGGCGTTGCATTTCGCAGCCGCGTCTTGGGAGCGCGCTTCTTCGCAGGCTTCTTCCCGGCTATGCCCAGCGGCGCGGACTGAACCTGCCGCTTTACCTGCTCCTCTGCAGTAGGACCGGCAGGAGTGGCGGCAATCCGCTCTTTCTCAGCAGCCGCCTTTCTGTCTGCTTTTTCGGCGGCGATAGCCCTGGCGCGGGAGCTGAAGCGGGTCTTCCCGGCATTGGCAGGCTTGGGAGCCAGCGGATCTTCATCCGTCGCGATCATCGTCCCGGTGGGAGCGATTGCCTCTCCCGGAGCGACGGCTGCTCCGGCATCAGCCGCCTGCGTGCTCGAAGCTCCGCCTGCGCCGATGCCCTCCGTAGCCTGCTGCGAGCCTGCCGGAAGCGAGGTTCGCGGAGCCTGCCCGTAGCGAATCTTCTCGCGCTTGATCTTCACCCTCTTCTGAGGATTGTTCGAGGCAACCGTAGCACCGGCTGGCGCGGAGGCTGCCGCCCTCTCCTGACGCACCTCGGCAAAGCGCCCGCCGCGAACGAACCGCTGCTTCTGAGCCTTTGTCTTCTTCCTCGCAGTTGGCGGCTGAAAGGCCGTAAAAACGAACTTCGTCTGCCGTGGACTTGCGCCTGTATCTACAAATCCGGACTGAACCTCGTTATAGATCTCTTCGCGCAACTGGGTCAGGTAGGTGCGCAACGCGGGCTGCATAGCCTCCATAATGAGCGCTTCCTGCACCTGCGGCTCCACTGCGCTGAACGGCTGCGGGCCTGCCTGCTGATGCTCCGTAACCTTGAGCACGACAAAGCCTTGTCGAGTACGGATCGGTGCGGTCACCTGACCTGCCGGAAGCCCAAAGGTCTGGTCTTCGAGAACCTTCGCCAGGGCTCCGCGCTTGAAGTAGCCCAGATCGCCTCCCTGCGAGGCCGTCGGTCCGCCTGAGTAGGTCTTCGCCAGCTCGTCGAAACTGCTGCCCGCCTTGATCCTTGCGGAGATCTCGTCCGCCCTGGCCTGGGCCTGGGCAATCGCAGCGTCGCTGGCGTCGTCGGGCAGAGGCACCATAATCTCGCTGAGACGCACCTGTTCGGGCTGCGCGAACTCGTTCTTATGAGCGTCGTAGAACGCCTGCTCCTGCGCCTGCGTCGGCTGCAGATGGCGGCCCACCTCGCCGCGCACGACCTCATTCGTAATGAGCTGGTTCCTGATGTTGGACTTGACGTCTTCAAAGTTGAGGCCCTGCTGGCGGGCCGCAGCCTCCAGATCCTCCATCGTCGCCAGATTGTTCTTCTTGCGAAGCTCGTCGAGCTGGCGGATCACCTCTGAATCGACGTTGATATCCAGCTCTTTGCCCTTCGCCAGCAGAAGCTGCTGATCGATCATGTCGCGCAGCAGGTTCTTCTCGCGATCGGCGGCCTCTTCCGGGCTGAGGTTCCTCTGCTGATTCTCTGCGGCCAGCTGCTGGCGAGCCTTGATGAGATCGCTGCGGGTAATGATCTGGTCGCCAACGCGAACGATGACGTCCTCGATCACCTTGCCATCCGGAGTAATGGGCGCCGGAGCGGGGAGGTTAATCTGGGGGCGAGGGGCCTCGACCGACAACGGACTCTGGTATCGCGGAGCCTGTGCCCGCACCGCGAAGGGGAGCACAAGCAGGCCGAACCCGCACATGGCTGCAAACTGCGTAACTCTCAAGGTCATTCTCACCTGTATCTCTGCCGGCATCGGCGACCCGCAGGGCCGCTCGGTCTGTTCCCTTCTAACGGTTTGGACTCCACCAGCCGGGGAACGGTAGTCCATCTGAACATTCTAATAGCGCGAGGCTCCGAATGGGAATTGCGGCAGCAAAACTAAGAGACATGAACGCTCAGGATGGGGCACCCGGACTTCTGTGCAGGCTTACCTGAACACCCTCCGGCTAACCCGCCAATGTTATACTCCGTCAAATGATAGACCTGCCTGCGACGACTGCTGCAGGCATCCCGCGCATCTAAAATGAACTAGATGTGCAGTTTCTCTTTTTCGCTGAGGTATTCCAGCCGATGGCACCTAAAACACGCCGCTCCCTCTTTGCACTTACCGTCTTCCTTGCCGCCTGTGGCGTGCTGGGATCGTTCATCAACCAGAAGGTCGCGGCCCAGTCGGCCAGCGACGAGTCGGTGCTGCGCGATAACCTGCACTCCTTCACCAACGCCTACGCGGTCGTGGAGCAGAACTACGCCGATCCGCTGACCAAGGACATGACGGACAAGGCCATCTACGACGGAGCCATCCCCGGAATGCTCCACGTGCTGGACCCGCACTCGAACTTCTACGATCCCAAGGCCTACGCGCAGATGCGCGAGGATCAGCACGGCCGCTACTACGGCGTAGGCATGACGATTCGAGAGCTTCCCGACACCAACGCCAAGAATGGCAAGAAGATCGTCGTCGTCTATCCTTTTGAGGGCACGCCGTCTTATAAGGCGGGCATCCGCCCCGGCGACGTCATTCTTTCGGTCGATGGCAAGACCACCGATGGAGCTGATTCAGCCGCCGTCGCCGCCATGCTGAAAGGGCCTCGCAACACTCACGTCCGGGTGGAGATGGGACGCGAAGGCGCGCCGAAGCCTCTTGTCTTCGATCTGGTTCGCGACGAGGTCTCGCGTCCGTCGGTTGACCTGGCCTTCCTGATCTGTCCCGGCATCGCTTACGTGCGCATCACGGGTTTTATGGAGACCACGGGACGCGAGATTGGCGATGCGCTCGACAACTTAGGCGATATTCAAGGACTGGTCATCGACCTGCGCGACAATCCCGGCGGCCTGCTGACCGAGGCCGTCGGCACCGCCGACAAATTCCTGAAGAAGGGCCAGATCGTGGTCTCGCAGCGCGGACGCGCCTTCCCCGATCAGATCTATCGCGCCTCGCACGGCTCCGACACCAAGTATCCGATCGTCGTGCTCGTCAACCGTAATACGGCCTCGGCGGCGGAGATCGTCTCGGGAGCGTTGCAGGATCACGACCGCGCGCTGATCGTCGGCGAAACTACCTTCGGCAAGGGACTGGTGCAGACCGTCTTCCAGACCTCGGAGGATACCGGACTGGCGCTGACGACCTACCACTACTACACACCCTCGGGACGCCTGATTCAGCGCAACTACGATCACGTCTCGATGTACGACTACTTCTACGTGCGCGACTCCGGCGCCAAGGAGAAGAGCAAGGCCAATCTTGAGGTGAAGCTCACCGACTCGGGACGAACGGTCTACGGCGGCGGCGGCATCACGCCTGACGAGAAGATCGAGACCCCCAAGGCGACCCGCTTGCAGATAGATATAGCTTCGCGTTTTACGTTCTTCAACTTCAGCGAGCATTAC
>WQYS01000321.1 GCA_009781125.1 Acidobacteriaceae bacterium
TACGTCGTTCCCTTGATCGCCAGGCTGAACAACACCGCCGCCAGACCGGACAGTACGCCGATCAAAATCGTCAGAACAAAAAACACCCGGTTCTCACGCGAACGGATACGCTGACGAAGAGAGAGAGACTGGATCAGGGCCGGAACCTTCATTGCGTATCACCGTCCTGCGTCAGTAGCTCGGCGCGCGCCCGGCTCTCGTCGTGCCGCCCGATCAGAAAATAGATCAACTCCTGGCGGACATCTCTGCGCTGCTCGACTCCGGCCTCGCCAGCAGGCAGGCCATCGAGAGCGCTGTGATAGTAGTGCACGGCGTCCTGAACCTGTCCCGCCGCCGCCGCCAGACGAGCCAGATGAAGATTAACTTGAGGGTCCGCCGGGTTTGCCGCCAGAAGACGAAGCAGCTCCTGTTTCGCCTCATCCTGGTGGCCGCCCGCGGCTAGAGCATCCGTGAAGGCCAATACATAGGTGGGGTTGTCACTCTCGATGGCTACGGACTTCCTGAAGGACTCAATCGAGCCCGCGCCCGCGCCTGCATGCGACTTGCGCAGGCCGTCCTGATACCAGAAGCCGGCCACGCGGCTGTCGATGGCCTCCACGCGCGCGGCTACCAGCTTTGTCAGCGCAAACATGCCCACCGCGCACACGAACAGAATCGCAAGCTGGGGCCCATCTTTGCGCAGGATTCCGACTGTCCTCTCTTCCCTCACCCGCACTCCGGAGTTTTCCAACACATATATCTATCTGTCTATGATAATTGACAGCAATTTTCACTTGCCGGGCGCGTTTCTTCTGTTGGCACAATATCAACATGTCAGATATAATGGACAAGTGATGGAGATCCGCACAACTGAAGTCTTCGACGCCTGGATATGACGGCTTGCGCGACCGTCAGGCACGTGTGCGGATTGCCGTTCGCATCAGCCGCCTGGCCGATGGCAATCCCGGCCAGCACAGAAACCTGAGCAACGGAATCTCTGAACTGAAGATCGACTACGGCCCTGGTTACCGCGTGTACTACGTTGAACGTGACGGGGTTGCATACTTGCTGCTTGCCGGTGGCGACAAACACAGCCAGCAGCGTGACATCAAAACCGCCCAGTCGCTTGCCGACCGGGTTTGAAGGAGATTCCCCATGACCGCATCCAAAATCAAAACCCGGCTTTGGGATGTAGCTGAACACCTGCGCGACGAAGAGGACATCCGCGCTTACATCGAAGCCGCGCAAGAAGAGGCCCCCAATGATGCCGCTTTCCTTGCTAAAGTGCTTGGGGATGTGGCTCGCGCCCGTAATATATCTGAACTTTCGCGCCAGACTGGGATCGCCCGCGAAACACTGTACAAGGCCACGCGCGGCGATGGCAACCCTACTCTGGACACGGTAGGCAAACTGGCCCGCGCACTGGGTTTTCGCCTGACCTTGCAGCCGCTTCCGTCTGGCCGCACGGCCCGTCCGGCGCGAGCATGATGAAGCTGTCAATGTTGTTACGTCATAGCTTTCAGGACAGGAATACCGCCTTTGCTATGGATGTTGAATGTGTTCTGTTGTCGAATCGATAGGTGTGGATCGCCAGACAATGTGCCCCGCGTCGCTGTATGGCGTCTATACTGGTTGTAATCATTTCCTTATGCGTGTGTAGCGCTCATGGAGGCTGTACTTGTCTTGAGACGTGAGCGCGGGGCGCATGGAGACCTCTAGTGGCCCGTTCAAGATTGCCGCTCGTGCGCAGAATCTCGCAGATATTCTTTCTGCTCTTCTTTGTTGCGCTTCTGATCTTTACATCTCTGCGACCTACTCCCGGTGCGACCGGCGATATTCATATGCGTGCGCCGGTGCGGCTGTTTTTCGAGTGGGACCCGCTGGTGGCAGTGGCGAACGCTCTGGCAGGTCATGCGCTCTATCGCGGCTTGCTGTGGAGCCTGGTGATTCTGATCCCGGCCATGCTATTGGGGAGGTTCTTCTGCGGATGGATCTGCCCGATGGGCACGTTGCAGCACTTTGTTGGCAATATGCGCTCGGAGGCGAAGCTGGGCAAGCAGCGCATCGACTCGAACCGCTACAAGCGCTGGCAGACGTGGAAGTATGTGGTGCTGATCGCCGGACTGACGGCGGCGTACTTCGGCTCGGCGGTGATTGGATGGCTGGACCCCTTCAGTCTGCTGGTACGTTCGCTGGGGCTGGCGCTGCTGCCGGGATTTAACTATGCTGTTCGCGCCGTGCTTACTCCGATGGAGCAGAGTCACGTGGCGCTCATCAGCGTCTCGGGAAGATTTCTGCATACGCATCTGCTGGCGTACATTCTCGACTTCAGGCAGGCGCGGTTCTCGCAGGGAGTCTTCCTCGGCATTCTGTTTCTGATTATTTTATTTGCCAGCCTGCGCGTAACGCGGTTCTGGTGCCGAGCCATCTGTCCGTTGGGAGCTCTGCTGGGAGCGGCTTCGCGCTGGTCGATCTTCGGACTACACAAAGACCCATCGACCTGCGACGGATGCAACCGCTGTCTGCTGAACTGCCAGGGCGGAGACGATCCTATCGGCACGGCTCCGTGGCGCAAGTCCGAATGCCTGATGTGCATGAACTGCGTGGATAGCTGTCCGCACAATACATTGCAGTTCCGATTCTTCCGCAAGGAGCGCGAAGTTGCCTCGCCCAATATGGGGCGGCGACGGGCTTTGAGCGGTCTCGCTGCGGGCGCGGTGGTGGTTCCGCTGCTGAAGATCAATACTGGTGTAGGCAAGACTCGGCATGAGAGGCTGCTGCGTCCGCCGGGGTCGCTCGACGAGCCGGACTTCCTGGCGCGCTGCATCCGCTGCGGCGAGTGCATGAAGGTGTGTCCGAACAACTCCCTGCACCCGACGCTGACCGAGGCCGGCCTGGAAGGACTGTGGACGCCGGTTCTGGTTCCGCGCCACGGATACTGCGAGCCGAGCTGCGTGTTGTGCTCCGAGGTCTGTCCCACGGGAGCCATCTGGCAGATCACGCCGAAGGAGAAGGGCTGGGCCGTCGGCGTCGGCGACAACAAGAACCCGGTGCGCCTGGGCACGGCGTTCTACGATCGCGGACGCTGCCTGCCGTGGGCGATGGCCACCGATTGCATCGTCTGCGAGGAGTGGTGTCCGGTGTCGCCCAAAGCGATCTACGTGCAGGAGGCGCAGGTCATCGACTCGGAGGGCAAGGTGAAGACGCTGAAGCAGCCGCGGGTCGATCCCAGCCGCTGCGTCGGCTGCGGAGCCTGCGAGTATGCCTGTCCGTTGCAGGAGCGTCCGGCGGTGTACGTGACCAGCATCGGCGAAAGCCGCTCGCCGGGAAGTCAGATTTTGTTGAATAGAAATTAAAGGAGCGTTACCCGATGTCGAATAGAAAGACTTTGATTGCCGCTGCGCTGGTGCTGGTAGCCGTTGCGTGCGCGGCAGGATGCCGGAAGAAGGTGAACCCGTTTCCCGAGTCGAACGCCGTGAGCGGCTGGGAGAAGACCAGCGAGACGCGAGTCTTTGCCGCCAAGGATCTATGGCAGTACATCGACGGCGACGCCGAGCACTACATACAGGCGGGTGTCGTGTCCACATCGACGTCGGACTACAAGTATCAGGGACGGGTCGAAGCGGTTGTCGATGTGTTCACCATGAAAGACGCAGCGGGAGCGCAGAAGATCTTTCAGCAGAATCAGGCCGGTGACGCCAGTGCGATCTCGAGCGGCGACGCAGGGCTACTGTTCTCTGGAAGCCTGGTCTTCCGCAAGGGGCCATACTTTGTGCGCATCGTCTCCTACCAGCCCAACGCCGATACACCGCAGGCATTGA
>WQYS01000322.1 GCA_009781125.1 Acidobacteriaceae bacterium
CAGGCGATAAAGCTGGCGCGGGTAATCAGGTAGGTCGAGCGGATAGGCGTCGGCCCGAAGCGCAGATGCGATGTCGTCATCGAGCCGGACTTCTTCGAGTCGTATACGAAGTAGCCCTGCGCGTAGTTCGGCGTCTCGCTGCCGATGATCTTGATGGAGTTCTTGTTCGCGCCCACCGTGCCGTCGGAGCCCAGTCCGTAGAAGAGCGCGCGCACGGTCTTGGCGTCCTCGGTCGAGAACGCGGGATCGTACGAGAGGCTGGAGTGCGAAACGTCGTCGTCGATGCCGATGGTGAAGTGGTTCTTCGGAGCGGGCTTGGCCAGCTCGTCGAAGATGCCCTTGACCATCGCCGGGGTGAACTCCTTCGACGAGAGGCCGTAGCGTCCGCCGACAACCGTAGGCATGGTCTTGAACTTGGAGGGATTCTCGGCCAGCACGGTCAGGACATCCTGATAGAGCGGCTCGCCTGCCGAACCCGGCTCCTTGGTGCGGTCGAGCACGGCGATGGACTTGACCGTAGCGGGCAGCGCCCCGAGGAACGCGTTGGCGTCGAAGGGACGATAGAGGCGAACCTTAATCAAGCCCAGCTTCGCTCCCTGCTTGTTCAGAGCATCCACGGCCTCTTCGGCGGTCTCAGCGCCGGAACCCATCAGGATGATGACGCGATCAGCGTCGGGCGCTCCGTAGTAATCGAACAGGTGATAGGAACGGCCAATGAGCTTGGCCATGCGGTCCATGACTCCCTGCACGATCTTCGGAGTTGCTTCATAATACGGCGTGCAGGCCTCGCGCGCCTGGAAGAAGACGTCGGGATTCTGCGCCGTGCCGCGAAGTATGGGGCGATCCGGGCTGAGCGCCTGCTGGCGGAACTCTACGATGTGTTTGTCGTTGAGCAGAGCGCGAATGGCCTCGTCGCTGATGGGCTCGATCTTGCCGACCTCGTGCGAGGTGCGGAAGCCGTCGAAGAAGTGCATGAAGGGCACGCGCGATTCGAGCGTGGCTATCTGCGATACCAGCGCGAGGTCGGCACACTCCTGCACGGAGTTCGAGGCCAGCATGGCCCATCCGGTCGAGCGGCACGCCATCACGTCGGAGTGGTCGCCGAAGATCGACAGCGCATGAGTGGCAATGGTGCGGGCCGTGACATGCATGGTCGCGGGCGTCAGCTCGCCGGCGATCTTGAACATGTTGGGGACCATCAGCAACAGCCCCTGCGAGGCTGTAAACGTGGTGCCGAAGGCGCCTGCCTGAAGAGCTCCATGCAGCGCACCGGCGGCGCCGCCTTCGCTCTGCAACTCTTCGATGATGGGCACTGCGCCCCATATGTTGGTCTTGCCTTCGGCGGCCCACTGATCAGCCGACTCGGCCATCGGGGAAGAAGGGGTGATGGGGTAGATCGCAATGACCTCGGAGAGACGATAGGCAACTGAGGCCGCTGCCTCGTTCCCATCCACAATTACCGTTTTCTGCTGCTCGCTCATTCGCTTTGCCTTATCAGTGCGGCCAATGGGAGTTGACCGCTATGTTTTATTTCATCGTTAAATGTAAAAAACCACTGTGATGGAAAACACAGTGGCCAACGAGGGGCGGTTTTACTCGCACTTGTAGAGGAATTTTCACGAGATCTCGGAACGCGGCTTCCACGCTCTACTGACAATTGTATTACAGGCCGAATACGAAGGCGCTGGAGCCGAAAACACCGCGCCGTGCATCAGTGGACGGTGCTGCCTGAAGGGTCGTTGCGCAGAAACTCCGCCAGACAATCGCCTGTCACCTCCACCCACTCAATCAGCGCTTCACTGACCGCTGTATCGAATGTCTTGTCCGAAAAGTGCGCGTATTCGACGAGCCGGTTGTACGTTTCGATGGGAAGATCAAGGAGAACAAAGACAGAACGCTGCACGAAGAATACCCCCATAGACTGGATGGTGGACTGGAGCTTAGTAACGCGTAACACAAGCGCGCCCACGGCCTTGCGGATGGTGGACTCCAGCCCTAATAGGACTAGGAAGTCCAACCATGTTCGGTGGTTGGTCCGTGTGTTACGGGGTTACTAAGCCCCGTGGGCACCATGACCTGGGTACAGTGCCTTATGGACACTATGCACCATGGCAACGGGAGAAGCAAGAGTGGCTTCGCAGACTGCGTTCTGTAATGTTCCGGTTAGGAACGGGACGAGCGTTCACACCCTAAAAATTGAGGCGGCACGACAGGATTCCGTTATGGTTGGTCGCATGATAATGAGTCGCTGCAATCTGGAATCCTCCTCCGAACGAGAACTTTGTTCTTCCTGCGAGATTGAATCTCCCCATCATCAACACGGGCGAGATGAAACTCTGTTTCTTTCCGTCATTCTTGCCATCCTGATAAAAGAAGGAGTTGAATTCGACCATGGGCCAGAGCTTCCATCTTTCGATGCGATATTGAAGCGCGTTGTGCCAGATGAACGTTCGTCCAGCGGTGTTTGTGCCGGCTAGCGGCAATCCTGCGCCCAATGTTCCCTGTACGCTGATGTTCCCGAATCCCTTGCCGTAGCCAAGTACCGGCGTGAGAACAGCGTGGGATGAGCCATTCGCGTGAGTACCCGTGGGCACGCTCCAGTTCAGCATGGCCGTCAGAACGTACTGTCCGTTCTCCTCGTCTCTGGAGGCCAGACGGAACTTGAAAAGGAAGGCCATATCGCCCAGGCCGTCCTTCATCTTCGGGTCATGGTGGACAAAATATGGCGGCGTATAGAAGCTCACGCCGAATCTCTCCAGCGGGATGAGCTCCACGCCTTTTCCTCCGCCGTAGTTGTCTGTGGTTACCCCGGCGGAGTTCACCTGCCATAGCTGATCGTAGCGGACTCTCTCCTCCAGCCGCGGAGTGGTAAACCCCATAGGAGTTATCCAGTGAGGCTGTTCGGCCTGTGTCTTGTCTACGCGCTCGAACCAGCGCGCGAAATAGCTTCCCTGAGCAAACAGGGGAGAGGCGGAAGCCAAGGCAATCAGAAGGAAGGAATGCAATCCGTACTTAAAACGTTTCAAAAAAGATTTCATGGAAGTCCCAGGTGAAGAGATTTTATCAGTTCCGGACAGATACTCTCAGGCTGAAGGGTTAGTAGTCGTGGCCATTCTCAAGCGTGTCGTCGGCGTCGTCGCGGTCGTCTTCAATGAGAGAACACCGCAGCAGGCCGCAGCTAATCGCCAGCACGGCTCCGATAATCAGGATGTGCGCGTGCCCCCGTACCTTTTCCTCAAAGAAGGGAACCAGGAAGATGGCAACCCCTGCAAACATCAGAATCGTCGTCACAATTCTCAGCATGCTCTTCATCTCGGCACCCTTGCAGCCATCATCTTCGACACGGGTCGATTCGGCTATGTCACAGATTGTATGCCGTAAGAGGGGGTTTTGGCTCGCACCTTTTTTAGCAGCAGGCGCGCGATTCCAGATACACTCTCCACAAGCCCTTAATTACTCCGTGGAGCGTCGCTGGTGTCTCGATTTACAGGCTTGCTCGGTCTCGTTGTCTTCCTGGCGCTCGGGTATCTTTTCTCCAACAACCGGCGGGCGATTCGCTGGCGCACGGTGGTCTGGGGACTCGGGCTTCAGGTTCTGTTCGCGGTTCTTGTCATCAAGTGGCCGTGGGGCCAGCGAGTGCTCCAGCTTGCGAGCGACGCGGTAACCTCGCTGCTCGGACACGCGGCTGATGGCGCTACGATGGTCTTTGGGCCGTTCGGAAGCCCTTCGCATCAGCCGGTGATCTTCGCCTTCGCTGTTCTGCCTACGATCATCTTTGTTTCGGCGCTGTTTGCGCTGC
>WQYS01000323.1 GCA_009781125.1 Acidobacteriaceae bacterium
CGATTCGGGCGTGATCGTCAAGGAGCTGAAGTCGCGCTTCGGAGCCATCATCGCCAACGGACAGGGCGACATGAAGGGTAAGATCTTCCGCGTCGCGCATCTGGGCTTCTTCGACTATCTCGATACCATCGCGCTGATCGGCGCGCTGGAGCAGGTGGTGGCAAAATCGTTCCCGACGCCGGGCTTCGCCTTCGGCAAGGGACTGATCGCCGCCCAGAAGGTCTACGAAGAGCACATGAAGTAGAGTTGCAGCAACAAAACGGGTGCCCCATTCATGCCGTAGTTTTATCGCGGCATGAGTGGGGTTTCTTAGTCTGCGAGGCGATTTGCCTTATACGGAAATCTTATAGAAAGCAAACAACGGGCGCGCTGTCCATCCAGCGCGCCCGCCGTTGTTTGCCTTCAAATGCTTCTTACTTCTTATCGGTGCCCAGCGTGGGCGGTTTCCTTGTGTCCGAATCCGCTGCTGCTGGAGCAGCGCCGGTGCTTACGCCGTCCAGCGTAGCCTGGAAGTTAATCATGTTCTTCACCATCTCGTAGCTAAACGTCTGTGGCGGCGGCGGCTCGGTGAGGCTCGGCATCGGCACCTGGCGCCCGTTCACGAACAGCGTGGGCACGCCGCCGACCCCGATCTCCTGGGCCAGTTTGATCGAGGTATCCACCCAGGCCTTCGTCTCCGGCGTGGCGGCGCAGGCGTCTACGGCTGCTGGATCGAGTCCTGCCTTGGTGACGGCGTCCTTCAGCGTCTGATCGCCCTTCTCCGGCGTCAGGCCGTCCTGATGGGCAAAGACATCCTCCGCAAAGACGAAGAAGGCGGCATTGTCCTTCTTGGTCTGAACGCAGTAGCCGTAAGCCGCTCCCTTGTAGGCAAAGGGATGCTTGTCAACCAGCGGGAAGGGCTGGAAGACGATACGCGCATCAGGATAGTCCGCCGCCAGCTTCTGCATGACGGGAACGCTTTGCTTGCAGACCGGGCACTCAAGATCGGCAAACTCGACGAACATCAGATCCTTGCTGGAGGCCCCGCGATAGGGACCATCGGCCCGGTCCTGCAGAGTCTTGCGCAGGTCGGCAAACGGCTTGGCTCCAAAGGGAATCACGTCGTTGCCGTAGATGGCATGCTTGCCGTCCGGCAGCGTATGCAGGACCAGACCGCGCGGCTGACTGGCCGTTCCCCGCGCTCCCACGTAGACGACTACCTTGCTGACTCCAGGCACCGGAGTCGAAAGAATTGCCTCGGTCTGCCACACGTTGTTCGGATCCCATCCCATCTGGGCCTTCATAAAGGCATTGACGGTATCCGGGGTCGGCGTCTCCGCCGTGAAGTTTTTCTTATCGACCGGAGGGAAGACGGGTTCCGCCGGAGGCATCGGCGCCGCAGGCTGGTCGAGGCTGCGCAGCGGCATGGGCTGCGGCGGAACCTTCTGTTGCTGCTGCTGCGCTGGCGGAGCAGCAGCCGCGGCTCCGCTGGGTTGAGATCCTGTCTGAGCTCCCGCGACCACAGCGCTAAGAGCCATGCTTGCTACCAATAATCCATGAATAATCTTCAAAAGACCCTTCCTTCGTCGGCACATAGCTTTTGTGCCCACTTGTTCTATTACACCTGAACTTTGACCGCAATGGGAAATCTTCTTCCCATTCCAAAGGATTTTCGCGTGACCTTCAGTACGGGAGCCGCCTGCTGGCGCTTGTACTCGCTTTGCTCCACGAGCTTCTGCACCGAGCGCGCCAGGGCCACGTCTACACCCTGTTCGGCGGCGATCTGCTCGGCGCTGCGGTAGCGCTCGACGTAGGCTTCCAGAATGGGATCGAGCACCTCGTAAGGCGGCAGCGAGTCCGTATCCTTCTGCCCCGGTCTCAGCTCTGCCGAGGGCGGTTTTTCAATCGTCGAACGCGGGATGATCTCGCGCTCGCGATTAACGTACCGGCTTATATCATAGACCCGCGTCTTGAAAACATCCCCGATGACGGCCAGCGCTCCCACCATGTCGCCGTACAGCGTGCAGTATCCGACGGCCATCTCGCTCTTGTTGCCGGTGGTCAGCACGAGGGCTCCGAACTTGTTCGAGAGCGCCATCAGCAGCGCGCCGCGAATTCTCGGTTGCAGGTTCTCCTCGGCCAGGCCGAAGGGCGTTCCGGCAAACAGCGGCTCCAGCGTCTCGCGGTAACGCTCGAAGACGCCGCTGATTGGCAGCAACTCGAAGCGTATGCCTAGATTGGCGGCCAGTTCGCGCGCGTCGTCGATAGACCCGGTGGACGAAAACTCGCTCGGCATGCCTACGCCGACGACGTTCTCCGGCCCCAGAGCCTCGACGGCAATCGCCGCCACCAGAGCCGAATCGATGCCTCCGCTCAGACCGACGAGCGCCTTGCGGAATCCGCACTTGCGCACATAATCGCGCGTGCCCAGAACCAGCGCCGACCAGGTCGCTGCGGTCTCGTCCCATGCGGGATTTTCAGGCGGACACGGCAGCGCGTCCGTGTCGAATACCACCAGGTCCTCGGCAAACGACGCTCCGCGCGCCGTCACTTTGCCGTCAGGCCGGATCACCAGCGAGGAGCCGTCGAAGACGAGTCCATCGTTGCCGCCCACCTGATTCACCATGGCGACCACGGCCCCGTGCCGCTCGGCCAGCGCCGAGAGCATGCGCTCGCGAACCTGCGTCTTGCCCTGCCAGTAAGGCGACGCGGAGATGTTCAGAATGATGCGCGGACATCTTCCTGTTGTCGCTGGCCTCTGGGCCATCAGACTCTCGATGGAATCGACCGCATAAAGCTGCCGCGGCCAGAAGTCCTTATCATTCCAGGCGTCTTCGCAAAGGGTCACGGCCAGCTCTTCGCCTGCAACCTCCACCCACTGCTGCGAGGCAGCGGGCTCGAAGTAACGCTGCTCATCGAAGACATCGTAAAAGGGCAGCAGCATCTTCTGCTGCACAAAATCCACGCGCCCGGAGCGCACCAGCGCGGCCACGTTGCGAACCTGCTTGCCAACAGTGGCGTTCGTAGGCATCACCGTGCCGCAGAGCAGAGCAGGCCGTCCTGCTTCGGCGGTCCACGCAGCCAACTCCGCAAGCGTTCTTTCGGCAGCGCCGACAAAGGCGCTCTTCTCCAGAAAATCCGCCGGAGGATACCCGCACACTGCAAGCTCCGGAAACACCACAAGGTCCGCGCCGCTCGCGCGCGTTGCGAATGCAAGAATCCTATCGCGGTTTCCGGCGAAGTCTCCCACCGTAGGATTGATCTGAGCCAGCGCTATCTTCACGTTTTCAGTTTAAACCGTTTTGTCAGACACAACCGTCCGGGTGCCCCATCCTTCGTCCGCCGGGACAGTTCAACAGGTATCCCAAATCGTTCGGGCGGACGAAGGGTGGGAGAGTATGCGGCTCGACTCACCACGTTTCGGAGATGAAAAACGCCTGCTTGTGCGTCTTACATTCCCACCCTTCGTCCGATCAGAAGAGATTGGACATCCGCATCCCATCGGCGGACGAAGGATGGGGCACCCGGTCCGTTGCGGTTAGTCATACGGGCATCGTCAGCCTGTCCAGTGCAAGAAATTCCTGAAGCACTGGTTCACTGCTCTGCTCCATCTCTTCCATGGTTCCGAAGAAGAGCACTTTCCCCTGGTGCAGAAACACCACGCGGTCGGCGAGCTTTCGCGCCAGACGCATATCATGCGTCACGACGATACTGGTAAGGTGCAACTGCTGCTTGAGCCGCTCGATCAGCGTTCCCAGCAGATGCGCCATCAGCGGATCGACCATGGTAGTCGGCTCGTCGTAGAGTAC
>WQYS01000324.1 GCA_009781125.1 Acidobacteriaceae bacterium
TGCGCAAGATTGACTCTCCCATAACTTCCTTACGTGGCCCCCCCGCAGAGAAATGGTTAGCCCCGGACAACAATCGTGTAAATCATGATCGGCGAACAAAGGGAGGCCAAGAGGCCTCCCATCACTGCATTGCAGCGTGATTTAAGAATACCGGACCGGCACAAACTGCACTGCCACTTTTGCTAAAGATTTATTTCCTTTGGTTTCAATGGGACACGTAGTTTTTCTCCGCGGCGCCCTCTTGACAAGGGAAAAGTTATATCTCAATGGAAAGTGCTCTCACTAGAGACGATGGAACTCGTATCGCAGGGTCCAGGACGTTTGTTTGCCCGGAGCAGCGTTGATCGCGACGTATGGTTCCGCGCAGAACGTCTTCGGTGTCGCCCAGAAGAGGAACCGCGACAGCGGACGATCGCTGTCAATGTAAACGGACGCTCCGGTTGCGCGGTGATGCAGACTCATCGTGTAAGGCTTATTCGCATCGAATCCGTTCAATTCGGTGAGGATGCGTTCGCCTGCATTGAGCACGCGCGTAAGCGCGAGTTCCGTCGATCCATGCGGAGCTGTGTTTACGGCAAGAAACTCCGGAGCTTCCTCTGGGAATTTCACGCTGAACGGGAGGCGGAGTTTCATCTCAGCTCCAGGAGCACAAGCGCCGATACGGAAGAAGTTGTGGTTGTACTGAAAGGTCTGAATAGGCCGCGTGCCTGTGTTCCGCAGCCGATGCTCAAGCAGGAGCGTGGGAAACCCCGGCAGAAGGCGGAGCGTCTTTTCGTAGACACAGGCCATCCCTGTAGAACTGCGGGCTGCGTGCCGGAAGTGGATGGCCGCTGGCTCGACCTTTACGCTCCATTCACCGGGAGAGACGATCTCGTAGGTACGGAACCGCTCGAACGGGGTGTCCTCGCCCGACGGCTTACGCAACAGGCCTACGCCGAGCCGGAGGAAGTCGGCTCCAGGCTGTGCCAGAGGATAATCGATGTCAGGTTCAGGAAAGGCCTGAAACTCCTCGGGCAGTCCGGTGATGGAGTCGTGTCTGAGGGGATCGTGAACATCCAGCCAGGGGCCGAAGAACTCGACCCCATAGGCTGTAAGTGAAGACAGGATGCCTGCCCAGTCGAAGCGGGTTCCACGATAGAAACCCTGGTTCGCGTCAGGCAGATGTACCACCGCGCGCACATGGCCGTTGTCAATCGTGGCTGTGCGCGCGGCGGTCACCGTTCTACTTCTTTGCCGGCGCGTGCACATTCTTTACTGGCGCGTTCGTTGCCGGAGCGATTGCCGGAATCGCAATCGTGTCGATCTGATAGGGCTTCACCGTGATGGTTTCGCTCGCGGGAGACTTATCGCTTTCTTCCAGCAGGTTAGTGGTTTGGACAGTGCGGTTCTGGCCGAGGAAGTTGACCGGCGTCGAACCGCCCTTGCCCGTGACATCGTAGAACCGGAGAACCATACCGTTGCCGATATCAGACTTCTTCAGAGCGGTTACGACGAGGTTGTCTCCCTTGAGGTTCAGGAACGATTGCTCTGCGGGAAGGGTCTTCGGGTTGATCTCATCCGCGCTCTCGACAGCGATCAGAGGATTGTTGAACCCCAGGCCGTTCTGCCACGAACGCTGGGCGGCCCAGTTTCCCTTGCCCGAGGTAATCGAGTAATGGAAGACATAGTCTCCGGCAGGCGGCTGCTCGACAGCGACCGGGTGAATGCCGCTTATATCGTCGATAGTCGTCCCGCGCGAGTTGAAGTGAATTCCCCGCATCATATCGCCGCGAATGGCGTTCTCGTCAACCGCGAACATCTGATGATCGGCGCTCACGGTGAGGTTCCACTCCGGCGTGCTGGCCGCGATCCAATCCTGAATCTGACGCCAGTTCTTCCATATCTCAGGCTTCACCTCATCGCCTGAGTGCGGGCCAGAGCCCGGCATGGTGTCGGCTTCGGCAGCAGAGCCATACGGTACGCCATTGCGAATCTCAGCTCCAGGCATATCCAGCGGGACGACCTGTTCGATCTTCATGTAACTGCCCGGTGTCCAGTGAACGGTGTTATCCAGGTCGATGCGCTTCTGCTGGTTGTAGATGGTGACCCGCTGGGTGATAGGAACGTCGGCAATTCTGCCTTCGATATCAACCACGGTTTCGGCAGCGCCGTTGCGGACAAGCGCGACCGAGTGGGCGACGAAGTAAAGTATGCGTCCTGTGCGCGGCTCGATGGCCAGGCTGTTACCGCCGCGCTCTTCTACCGCGGACATCTCAGCATCTTTCGTGACCACTCGATCCAGGTCTTTGTCGAAGATCTCCATCCGGCCTGTGGGACGATCAATGGTGACGCGGTAAAAGCGGTTCTCGAAGACATCGGCTCCGGGGATACGGTTCGGATTCTTCACATCCAGATCGTTGTCCATCGTAGCCACGGCGTCGGTAGTGGTGTCCAGCGAATCAGCGGGCTCAAGATAGTACGTCTTGTAGCCGAGCGAAGGAACATCGGTCGCGGTGAAGACAATGGTTATAGCCCGTGATATGGTCTGGGTCCATTTCTCCAGATCGAACGGGACCGAATTACCCTTGCTGTCGACCAGCTTGAAGCCTTTACGGTAGTCAGGGATATCACCAGGAGCGACATCGCCGAAGAGGCTGACGTGTGCGCGGACAACATCGGTCCTGTTCCAGCTGAGCGGATTGAAGACGACCAGTACCGTACTCTTTTCTGAAGGTCGCGCGACACGCTCCGCTATATTGCGCAGAGACTCGCGCATGATCTGTCCGCCCTGGGAGATGGCGGTGTTGACGTAGCCCAGTCTCTCCTCATCGGCCTGCTCTTCGCCCTGGCCGAAGTTGTTGTGGTCGTATGTCTCAAGAGACATCTTCCACAACCTGTCGAACTCCTGCTGCGGATAGGGCGCGTAACCAAGCGCGTCGTTGATGGCCGCAAATTTCTCGGCGTTCACGAGCGTGTCGCTGGCAACGAGGCCAGGCGTCCAGTAGCGAAGCAGGGAACTGATGAGGTTGGTCCACGACGAGGGAATTTCACCCGAGAGCACAGGAATATCGGGAGTCGCTGCGGCGCTCTTGAAGAACTCGGTTGGAGTGCCGTACTGGAAGCGGGTTGGAGCGAGCTTCTGATTCAAGACGCTGACGTTGTTGGCAAGGTTCTCGTTCGGAGCCAGCAGATCGGATCCCCAGCCAAGATAGATGGGGCTCTTGGGATTTAACGACTGGACCTCATCAATCTCTTTGCGGATGCGAGCGAAACGTTTATCGTCCAGTTCGCGGCTGAGGCCGAGACCTGCTCCCCATCCGTATCCACGCACGGTATCCCATACCAGAGCGGTGGACCCGTCAGGAGCCTTCCATGTGAAAAGCGGTGTCTTGGGCGGTCCCATGCGGGTCATGACCATGTTGGGGACATCGGCCTGGCGAAGCAACTGCGGATATTGCTCCGTGAATCCAGGTATATCGCCATGATGGGCGGTCTGGGGATCAACGCCAAATACCTCACGGGCATAACGCTTGCCGTAGATGAGATTGCGGGCGAGAGCCTCGGCGCGAGGAAGGTTCTGATACGTTCCGATCCACTTGGGAGCGATTTCGAGGCGTCCCGATTTGACGAGTGCTTTGAAAGCATCGGCTTCAGGGGTACCGCGATGGCTCTCCATGAAGTTGGCAACGAACACATCGTCTTCCATCATGAAGCGAAACTCGGGATGCGCTTGCAATAGCTGCATAGCCCGCCCGATGATGCGGTTTCCCCGGCTGAGGCATTCTTCGCGGGTGCATCCCCA
>WQYS01000325.1 GCA_009781125.1 Acidobacteriaceae bacterium
GCCTTCTGCGGGCTGGTGCGCTGGAACTTCGCCTCAGCGCGGAACTCTCTGATTTTTTCTGCTGCCTTAGCCATAACCGTCAGCCTTTCAATCCTTGAACAAATTCCGTTTTACTTCGGCTTTGCCGTCGTCTCCGCAGCCTTGGCCGAGTGGCCCTTGAAGACGCGCGTCGCGGCGAACTCGCCCAGCTTGTGCCCCACCATGTTCTCCGTCACGTAAACCGGAATAAACTTGCGGCCATTATGCACGGCAATGGTGTGGCCAACGAAGTCCGGGTGAATCGTGGACCGGCGCGACCATGTGCGGACGACCTTCTTGTCGTTCGTCTGGTTCATGACGTTGATCTTCGTCATGATGTGATCGTCGATGAAAGGACCTTTTTTCGCAGAACGTGCCATTTTTTATTAGCTCCGAACCTCTACTTCTTATTGCGGCGGTTGACGATGAAAGCATCGGTCCGCTTGTTGTTGCGAGTCTTGTATCCGCGCGTCGGCTGACCCCACGGGGTCACAGGATGACGTCCGCCCGAGGTCTTACCCTCGCCGCCGCCATGCGGGTGATCGACCGGGTTCATGGTGACGCCGCGGTTGGCCGGGCGAATGCCCTTCCAGCGGTTGCGTCCGGCCTTGCCGATGGACACGTTCTCGTGGTCGGTATTGCCGACCTGGCCCACGGTTGCCATGCAAGCGACCAGCACCCGGCGGGTCTCGCCGGAAGGCAGCTTCAGCAGAGCGTAGTCGCCTTCTTTAGCGACGAGCTGCGCCGAGGCTCCGGCAGAGCGCGCCATCTGCGCTCCCTTGCCCGGGCGAAGCTCGATGTTGTGAACCGTCGTACCGGCGGGAATGTTCTTGAGCGGCAGAGCGTTGCCCACCAGAATATCGGCATCCGGCCCGCTCATGATCGACTGGCCGACCTTCAGGCCAACCGGCTGAATGATGTAGCGCTTCTCACCATCGGCATAGCTGACAAGAGCGATGCGCGAGCTGCGGTTAGGATCGTACTCGATCGTCTTCACCGTAGCCGGAATGCCGTACTTGTCGCGCTTGAAGTCAATGAGGCGCAGCTTCTTCTTATGCCCGCCGCCCTGGTGGCGTATAGCGAGCACTCCGGTCGAGTTGCGTCCGCCGGTGCGCTGCTTGACCGCCAGAAGCGGCTTATGCGGCGTATCCGTCGTCAGGTCGTCGTTGACCAGCTTCGTCGTGAAGCGAAGCGATGGTGTAATCGGTCGAAAAGATTTGATCGGCATCGTATTTCCTGCTCCTGACCTTTCTCCGGTTTCCCGGGTTCCAGCCAGCTTCAAACTTCTTTACTTTTCGATCGCGCCTTCGGCGCAATCGGCGAACTTGCTCAGCCTGACTTAGAGGCTGTTGATGTAATCCGGCATCTTCTCGCCTGCCTTCAGGCGAACGTAAGCCTTCTTCCAGTCGGGGCGGTAGCCGGAATAACGGCCCTGGCGGCGCTCCTTGCCCTCGACCATCGCGGTGCGGACAGAGGAGACCTTCACCTTGAACAGAGCCTCAACGGCCTTCTTCACCTCGGTCTTAGTAGCCTCGGGGGCAACATCAAAGACCAGAGTGTTCTGGCTCTCTTTCACGCCCACGCCCTTTTCCGTAATCAGGGGGCGGCGAATGACGTTGTAGAGGGTTGGCATTATGCAGCCTCCTTCTCAGCGGGCTTTTGAATTCCATGGCGCTTGGAAACGTACTTCTTCAGAGTCTCCTCCAGAGCCTCGATTGCGTCCTTGGAGAAGACCGCGTGCTCGTAGCGGAGCAGATCGTAAGGATGAACCTCAGAGCTGAGCACCAGCTCCACACCCGCCAGATTGCGCGTGCCGAGATAAAGTTTCTCGTCCAGCTTGCGGCTGGTCTCGACCAGGAGCGTCGTCTTGCCGGTCTTGAGCTTGTCGAGCGCCTGGCGATAGAGCTTCGCCTTACCCTCGGGAGCAACCAGCGAATCGACCACCACAAGGCGTCCTTCGGCCAGCTTCGCCGCCAGCGCAGAGCGCAGAGCGCCCATCAGCTTCTTCAGCGGAAACTGATACTCGTAGCTGCGCGGCTTAGGTCCATGAACCGTGCCGCCGGAACGCCAGAGCGGAGAGCGGATCGACGCCACGCGCGCGCGTCCGGTTCCCTTCTGCTTCCACAGCTTCTTACCCGCTCCGGAGACCAGTCCGCGAGTCTTGGTAGATGCTGTTCCCTGCCGCAGCGCGGCGCGATAGTGCTTGACCGCCTCCCACAGCAGACCGTCGTTCACCTCGCTGGCGAAGACGGCATCGGAAAGCTCCAACTCACCGATCCTCTTCCCGTCGAGATTGACTACGTTGATGTTTGCCATCTCACTTCATCCTTCTGCGCGCGCCGTCGATGCGGAGCGCCTTGATTTTGTTTCTCTGCTTTCCCGGTCCGTTCCCCGAGCAGAGTCCTGCTGGTTGTTACTTCTTCTTGGCCGAAGCCTTCTTCGAAGCCTTCAGCGGATCGATCGTGCCGCCGCCAGCGAATCCGCGACGCTCGCGCGGCGGAGCCTTGGCCTTGGAGATCAACACATAACCGTCACGCGGTCCGGGAACTGCTCCCTCGACCATAATCAGGTTCTCGTCGGCATCGATTCCGCGAATGCGCAGGTTGCGAACCGTCACCTGCTCGTGTCCCATGTGGCCAGGCATACGCTGACCGGGAAAGACGCGCGAGGGGAACGACGAAGCTCCAATCGAACCCTGAACCTGGAACATGTGCCCATGCGACTTGGGACCGCCGCCAAAGGCGTGGCGGCGAATGTCGCCAGCAAACCCACGGCCCTTCGAGGTGCCAATCACATCGATAAACTTCTCGTCGGTGAAGATGTCCACCAGAACGCGGTCGCCAGCCTTGACGCCATCGCCCTCAGCAGAGACCTCAATGGCAACCTCTCTGAGAACGCGCACCGGAGGCACGTTCGACTTGGCGAAGTGGCCAGTCATAGCCTTGTTGACCTTCGAAGCCTTCACGAAGTCCACATACCCGATCTGGGCGGCGTCGTAGCCATCCTTGGCCTGGCTCTTCACCTGAGTCACGACGCACGGACCCGCCTTCAGCACGGTGACCGGGTGAACCTCACCCTTGTCATCGAACATCTGGGTCATGCCGATCTTTTTTCCGAGAATTCCTATTACCGCCATTGCCGTTTCCTTTCCCCATCATGCTCAGTTCTTCAGAGCACTGTAGGTCCAACTGGATCACTTCTTACCCGGCACTACTGTCCGGGTGCCCCATCCTGAGCGAAGCGAAGGGTGGGAATGAATACTCTTTACTTCTGCACCGTCTTGATCTCGACGTCCACGCCAGCCGGAAGATCCAGCTTCATCAGCGCATCGACCGTCTGCTGCGTCGGCTCCAGAATGTCGATCAGCCGCTTATGCGTGCGAATCTCAAAGGCCTCACGCGACTTCTTATCGACGTGCGGAGAGCGCAGCACGCAGTACTTGTTCTTCATCGTCGGCAGTGGGATCGGACCCGCAACCTGAGCGCCCGTGCGCTTTGCCGTCTCGACAATCTCGCCCGTAGAGGTGTCGAGCACGCGGTAGTCATATGCCTTCAGCCGGATTCGGATTCTCTGTCCTGCCATTGTCTTCTCTCTTTTCCTTACGCAAAGAACTTTTGATGTCGCCGGTCGGTCGCCGCGGCTACCGACCGGCGCTCTGTTTCGTTTACTTGATGATCTCGGAGATGGTACCAGTGCCGACGGTGCGTCCGCCCTCGCGGATCGCGAACCGCAAACCCTTCTCCATCGCCAC
>WQYS01000326.1 GCA_009781125.1 Acidobacteriaceae bacterium
AACAGTAATCAGCACAGTCTTATACGTGTTGCTGGCCCTGGCGTGGCTGAAGATACCCGACTCGCATTGGTGGCAGCTCGTATTCTCAGTGCTGTATGCCGTGCTGCTTGCGGCTGGAATTCTCTCAGTGAAGGTCATCCTTCTGCGCTGGCTGCGCAGGTCTGAAACGCACGTCTCTATGCTGCACAGCATCGGACTTCTCATCCTGTGGGCGTTCGTGATCCTGATCGTCGCAGATGCTTTCCTGCACATTGAGAATAATGCGCCGTTACGTGCGGGGTACTGGAACTCCCGGCTCGGTCCCCAGATGCGCGTTTTATTTAGTGTGGTCCGGCTGTATCAGTGGCAGATTTATCTACAGAACGTTCTCGTCTGGATTGTGCTGCCGATGGTTGCTCTTCCACTCTCTATAGAGACGGTTGTGCGCGGTCTCCGCGGTTGGCGCAACGGAGCGCGAGTCGTGTTCAAGTGGCAGAACTGGTTGACAATACTGATTGCTTCCGGGATGGTGTACTGGATTACGGAGAGTTTGTTGCAGTGGCAGCCGGGTCATACCGTAAAGGGAGAGATTGTCAGCGTAATTCTGCGGCTGGGACTGCTTGTTGCCGTTGATCTTTTTCTCGCGGTGTATGCCGTGGCCGTCGTATCGGAGCTTCTATCGCGCAGCGATGCGGCCCGGAGGTCCGCTGCGTAGCCAGCCGCGCACGGTTTGCTTGCCGTAGAAGGCCCACAGCTTTTTGACCAAAGCGCCTGCGGCTTGATGTGCGCGCGCAGTCTCAGCGAGATTCTTTGGATGATGCAAAGCCTGTTCGATCTCTGAGGCCGTCATCGTGGCGGATGGCGTGGCATCTCCAGTCAGCGCTTCCACAAGTCCCTCGCGCAGCCATAACGGAGCGGAGCCGCTGGACTCCTGCTCCACCAGGACATGAAGAAATTCATGAAGCAACAGCTTCTGCAAATCGCTCTGTCTTTGTACGATGAGAAGCGGCTGTAAAGCGATCTGCATCGAGCGTGTTGAAGCCAAGGTCCATCCCGGCTCACCGGTTGCCTGGCGGAAAAGTTCTGTCGCGGGATAGATTGTTACAGTTGCAGACATATAATTAGAAGAAGGCCATAATGCGCGCGCCTGTCGAAGCGCTTCATTGCCTGCGGTTAGCACCGCTGCGCTGCTGGAACTTGTGGCGCGGAGGGTCCAGCCGTTGCCGTCGAATCGCTGCCATCCTGTATCTGTCACCGTGACGCGCACAGTTGTTCCGGGAAAGTAGAACTTCAGGATGGCTCGATAGTCCCTGCCGTCACGTGCCATCTTTGCCGCGCCTGCCTGAGACAGACCCACTCCGTGACCGTAACCCTTGCCGTCGAAGACAGCCTTTCCCTGCGTGAAGTGAACCTCATACAGGTCGCTGCGCAGTTGATTCCATCCCAGCGATCGGTCGATGCAGAACCGCAGAGAAGCCGCAGAGATGGCCATGCGTTGAGCGCCTGCGCGCAACTCCAGCCTGTGAACCCGTCCGCTCGGATCGCGTTCGAGCATGCGGATTCCATCGAGCGGCTGTTGGAGCCGCCAGCCTTCAGACTCCAGCGCCGCGCGCAGTTGCTTGCCGTCGATCTCCGCGTGCCATTGCGATGGCTGGTCCTGGCTGTACGGATCGGAATGCGAGGCCAGCCACGATTTTCTTTCTCCACCCCATAGATTGGAGGCGTCTTCGGTGAGGCCGCCGGAGTTTTGCGTGAAGTAGCCGGGAACCGGAGCCGCGCGCCACCAGAGCCGCTCGCCGCTGGTCTCGCGCACGGCCTGCTCGATGCGGTCCGGGACCGCGGCGAAGCGGAGAGCCTGGCAGTGCGTGTTGTCGCAGAGTCCTTCCGCGCCGTGTCTGCGCAGATTGGCCAGAGCGAAGCTGCGCGCGGTGACCGCCAGCGCCTTGAGCGATTCGATGCTGTCTGCGGCGGATGCTTCTCGCGCAAGCACAGCCATGACATAACGCTCGCTGGGAATCGTAAGCAGAACATGCAGTCCGTCGCGAGCAGCAGATACCTTCCATTGCCCTGCAGCGGATGCAACTTGTCCGCTATCCGATGTAACTCGAATCTGCCCGCTCAGATAGATTTGCCGCGCCGGTTTCGTCCCGGCGAGCAGTCCGCCTGGAGTTGACTTGATCTCGAATCCAGAAGCTATGGGAACCTCTTTGCAGTTAGAGCAAAGGCGCATGTTTGCTGCTGTGGGAGCGAGCGCGACGGAGTTCACCTGTTGCGTGGAGAAGAGCCGGACGGTCACGTCGGCTGCCGGGCCAGCCTGGATCTCACTCATGCGTGGTGAAACTGCGCATGAGTAGGGTACCCATATGTGCGCGAAGACCAGCACGAGAAGGAACCCATGGCGAAATCTCATCGCTTGCCTCTGCCGTATTCTTCGAGAAACCGCTTTGCCAACAGGGCAGCATCGTTGCTGTTTCCATAGGGGAGATAAACCACGAGGATGTGCTCGGGCGTGCTGCTTCGTCCTTTTTCAGAGAAGACTATGCCGGCAAACCATCCGTGATCGCGCGGGTTCGTTCGATTGGGAGCCGTTCCTGTCTTTCCGCTGAGAGCGACGCCATCGGTCTTTGCGCCGTGTGCCATCCCGGTTTCGACCGACTGGCGCAATCCATCGGCGATCACGACCGACGCGCTTGATTGCGACACCAGCAGCCACTGTGCCAGCGAGCGGTAGGCCGCTGCCAGTTGACGCGGCGAGACCTCGATTCCGCTCAGTCCCAGCGCCAGCAGAGCGCGGTCGTCGGGTGTCATGGTTTGCGTGGAAGGCGTAAGTCTGTCTTCGCGCAGTCCGTCGAGCAGAGCGGCGGAGGACATGCGGCGCGCCAGAGTCGCGAAATATGTATTGCATGAATTGGCTAACGCTTGTTGCGCGTCCAGCACGGTGATGTCTCGCGGATGCGTGCAGGCCAGGTTATGCCCTTTGATCGTCAGGTTGCCTGTGCAGTGGATGGTCTCATGTTCGCCGATGATCTTCGGTTGAGCAAGCAGCGCGCGCTTCAGCACAAACGGCTTCACGGTCGATCCCGGAGTAGAGCGTTGATCTAGCTCGCCGTACCTCGCGAGCGTTTTATCGCCGAAGACATCGATGTAAAGCAGGGAAGCATGAGACTTCTGGAGAGCATGTCTGACGCCGGGCGGAACCTCCTGCGCTGTGGCGTTAATAGAGCACAGCAGAATGGCCATTGCGATCCAGACCCCACTCATGACGCGATAATACCGCGTCATGAATGGGGCACCCAGAGTTACGCCGATCCAGTATTCCCTGCCGAGCATGTTTGCGTCTCTCTTGATTATTATCAGGCGGAAGCGCTGCGGCGGCCTTCCGGTTCAGTCCTGTGCCGACGACGGTGAAGTGGTGGTCTTTGCGGCGGTTTCTTCCTTCGGCTTTGGCGGACTCAGCCAGTCGATCAGCACGGCGCTGATCAGGTCTGCGCCTTCGTCGGAGAGGTGGATGCCGTCGCTCTGCCGCAGGCGCATGGTCTTGCCATTCGCGAGGGTCATATATTCGCGGAAGTTGCCGGAGCTGTCTGCAACAAAGGGTGCCGGGTTCCAATAGGTCGCATTCGCCGACTGTTTCACGACGGTATAGTCGATGCGATTAATCAAGGCGATCCTGTCGTTATAGGAGGACGATTTCATCGGCGGCAGTCCCACCCACACGACATGCGTCTCGCCAGCGCCGATCATTGCCAGATAGCTGGCTACTCGCTGCTGATAG
>WQYS01000327.1 GCA_009781125.1 Acidobacteriaceae bacterium
CCCATAACTTCCTTACGTGGTCCCCCCGCTGAGAAATGGTTAGCCCCGGACAACAATCGTGTAAATCATGATCGGCGAACAAAGGGAGGCTCCGAAGAGCCTCCCATCGCTGAATGTCAGCGTAATTTAAGAATACCGAATCGGCACAAACTACACTGCCACTTTTGCTAAAGATTTATTTCCTTTGGTTTCAATGAAATATGTGGTTTTTCCCGGCTGCGCCCTCTTGACAGATGGACTTTTCACGGAGCACCGGAACTTTATAGGAATTGTCAAACTGCTGGCAGGAATTGAGTTCGAGACCTATAATCACGAGATGCCTACGGCCACATCGCAGATCTTTCGTCCCGACGCGCGCGCAGCGGATTCGCTTCGCCCTGTCCTTCTCAAGCCCGGATTCATCGCTACGGCGGAGGGCTCGGTTCTGATCGAATCAGGCAACACGCGCGTTATCTGTAACGCGACCGTGGAGCAGGGCGTTCCTGGATGGCTGCGCAACTCCGGGCGTGGCTGGGTGACGGCCGAGTACGGAATGCTTCCGCGAGCTACGCTCACGCGCAGCCCGCGCGAGGCCGAGCGCGGCAAGATCGGCGGGCGCACGCACGAAATTCAGCGGCTGATTGGACGCTCGCTGCGCGCTGTCGTCGATATGCGCGCACTGGGCGAGCGCACCATCATTCTTGACTGCGACGTGCTGCAGGCCGACGGCGGCACGCGCACGGCAGCCATTACCGGAGCCGCCGTAGCGCTGGCGCTGGCGCTCGACAAGCTGGTCGCCGCCGGAACTCTCAAGGCCTCTCCGCTGCGCCAGATGATCGCCGCCACCAGCGTGGGCATCGTTGACGACAATGTGCTGCTCGATCTCTGCTACGAAGAGGACTCCCGCGCCTCGGTCGATATGAACGTCGTGATGCTTGCCGACGGCACCCTGGTCGAGACGCAGGCCACGGCGGAAAAAGGTTCCTACACCCGCCAGCAACTTAGCGCCATGCTCGATTACGCCGAAAAGGGTATCCGTGAGCTGCTGGCCGCGCAGCAGGCCGCACTGGGATCAGTTTCCAGCGCAATCGGGTGAACCGTTCTGTTCCGCCCTCTGCGTGGCTAAGGCCCCGTACATCTCCCACCAGTAGCGGAGAGCATCGTCCACGACTCGATCACGCGGAATGCCTGTCACGATAGCAAATAACTGCACGTACCACTCCACATCGTCGCTGACAAATACTTTCAAAAGACAATTGAGGTCATCGCAGTATGTTTTGGGGTCACGTGCTTCGGCAGGCACGAGGGAAGGCTTTGCTTCGGCCATGAGGAACGCTCCGCATCAAGGCTCCTCCCAGAGATGAGGGAGGGCAGGAGGTTAGAAACGCGTGTAAGTAGCGCGTCCGCGTCCTTACGGATAGCGGCCACCTGCCCCCATCGCGTTGGGCCAGAGCTGTGCGCTCAGGAAACCCAACGCTGAAGAGGGTACTTACAAGGGTTTCTAAACCCTTAGGGTTTTTGAGGCCCTAGAAACACTATGCCTCATGGAAACGCCCCCATCAAGTCTTGTTCGCACCTGTTATTTAGAAGAAGTATAGTTGGTGTGCCCATCGTCTCCAGGTAGGCCAAGCCTTTAGGCTTGGCCTGCCTGGAAGCCCTTACCCACGGCTAACGTGTAGGATAAAGTCACCTGGCAGGAGGTGTTCGTGGCGCAGGTGAAAGAGCAGAAAAGGTCCCGGACAAGATGGATCGTCGCCGCATGCGTACTGGCGGCGGTTCTTGTGTTTGTGTGGTTCGGTCTCCGTCCCACGCGGGTTCAGGTCATCCATCCGAAACTCGTATCGCTGACTGAAACCATCGCCAGCAGCGCCCGGGTCGGCGGCGTGCAGGAGAGCGCTGTCGGGGCGCAGTTCACCGGCACGGTGCAGCAGCTCTTCGTCAGGATCGGCGATCGGGTCAAGACCGGCCAGGTCATCGCGGTTCTCCGCAACGAGGTCACACAGCAGCAGAAGGCCCAGGCCGAGACCGCCGTGGCCACGGCGCGAGCGCGGCTGGCGCAGGTCTCGAAGCCTCCCCTGCCCTCTGAACTGAATGAGGCCGAGCACGCCGTCAGCGAGTCCCGTGCGCAGGTCAGCCAGATCAACGCGCAGATGCAGCTTGCGGCCAAGGACTACGAACGGGCGCAGCAGATGTATAGTCATGGCCTGATCGCGCGGGCTGAGTTCGAGCGCCTGGAGTCGAACCAGCAGAGCCTGCAATCGCAGTTGCGCTCGGCCAAGGCGGCCACGCGCGTGCGCGAGGCCCGGCAGGAGACGCTCCAGAAGGGGCCGCTGCCAGAGGACGTAATGGTAGCGCGCGCGCAGTTGTCCGAGGCCGAGCAGGCCTTGCAGGTGGCTGGCCAGCAGTCGAAGGAGGCGCGTGTGCTGGCTCCCTTTGACGGCGTGGTGACCGCGCTGAACGCCGAGCAGGGACAGATGGTAGGCGCTAACGGCGTGGTGAATCTGGTGAGCAATGCGCTGGAGATTCGCGTCGATCTCGACGAAAGCAACCTCGCCGATCTGGAGCTGGGGCAGACAGCTATCTTGTCGGCGGCGGCGTTTGGCGGAAAGACCTTTCAGGGAAAACTGACCGATCTCGGCGCTGCCGTCAACGAGGCGCGTGGCATCGTAACGGTGAAGATCACGCCGGAGAATCCTCCTGACTGGCTGCGACCAGGCCAGACGGTGAACGTCAACCTGGTGACGAACGAAGCGATTGACCGGCTGCTGGTGCCATCGACCGCCATCGTTCGACAAGGAGGCCGCACGCTGGTGATGGTCGTCAACGACAAGCACGTCGCGGAAAAAATGGTTGCGACGCGCCCGGCGACGGACAAAGGCATCCCTATCGCCAGCGGACTGAGCGAGAGCTATGACGTGATCGTGAATCCTTCGGGATTGAGGGCAGGACAGGAGGTCCGCGTCAGACGTTGAAGTGTTGAAGGATGGGTGCCCCACTCATGACGGTTTTATCGTCATGGGTGGGGGAGATGTCTGTGGAGAGAAGCCCCACCCATGACACGATAAAACCGTGTCATGAGTGGGGCACCCATGTTGTTGCAGGAGGTAAGCCGTGAGTCTCGCTGGATTGGTTCCCGTGAGGTGGCGATTCGAAGCGCAGCTCGCCATGCGCCATCTGGTGACTGGCGGCGGACAGACGCTGCTCACACTGGGGGCCGTAGCCGCTGGCGTGATCGTCATCATCTTTCTGACTGCGCTCATCTTCGGCATCCGGCAGCGGTTGACGACGACGCTTACCGAGTCGATCCCGCACGTGACCGTCCGGGTGCGCGAGCTTGAGCCCACTCCGCTCTCTGAGATTCAGGACCTCTCCGACCGCATGAGCAGCAGCCGCATCGAGAAGCAGGCCCCGCAGAAGAAGTACATCGACGACTGGCAGCACGCGGTCGATGTGATTCAGACGATTCCGAACGTGCGCATCGCCGTGCCTGCGATTCAGGGGCAGGGATTTGCTACCAAGGGCGGCAATCCGGTGGGGTTGACGATCACTGGCGCGGTCCCCGAGCAGCAGGACGAGATATCTCCCGTGAGCCGCGATCTGATTGCCGGAAGGTACATCGGACTGGCCGCCGACGAGGTGGTCATCGACTACCAGTTGTCGAAGGACCTGGGCGTCGCCGTAGGCGACCGCATCCGCCTGACCTCCAGCGCAGGCAACACGGAGAACCTTTCGATTGTGGGCATCTACAGCCAGGGCCGGGGCCGCGGCGG
>WQYS01000328.1 GCA_009781125.1 Acidobacteriaceae bacterium
CGGCACGCTCGATGCCGACGGCTACCTTTCGATCACGGACCGGAAGAAGGAGATTCTCAAGACCAGCGGCGGCAAGATGATCGCTCCGCAGCCCATCGAAAACAAGCTGATGTCCAACGCGCTGGTCGGCCAGGCGGCCATGGTGGGCGACAATCGCAAGTTTGCCAGCGTGCTGATCTCGCCGAACTACGCCGCGCTGGAAACATGGGCGCGCGAGAAGGGAATCAGCACCGAGGATCGCAAAGCGCTGGTGAGCGACGCTCGCGTAATCGCTGCCTACCAGGCGATCGTCAACAAGGTGAACGGCAGCCTGGCCAACTTTGAAACTATCAAGAAGCTGCGCGTCGTCCCTGAGGAGTGGAGCGTCGAGGACGGCATCCTGACGCCGAGTCTGAAGCTGAAGCGCCGCGTCGTGGGCGAGAGATACGCCAGACAGATCAGCGAATTCTATGGCGACTGATACGTGGAGGTGACCGGATGGGTTCTGAGACGATTGTCGCGGAAACATTGCTTCGCCGCGCGGATCGGGTGGATCACAGGTTCGTGAATCCCGTGCCTACGGCGATAGGCGGATGGACGACAGCGCGTAAGGCATTGCCTCTGTACTTTGCCAACAAGGAAGAGAAGACTCCGGCCCACCCGCTGGGGCCGTTCCATACGGACACGTCGGTCTACGTTGATCCGCCCGCCAGTGGCTTGCGCGTGACGTGGCTGGGACACTCGTCGATGCTGGTCGAGATAGAGGACGTCCGCCTGCTGATCGATCCTGTATGGGACGAGCGCGCCAGTCCCGTGCGATGGGCGGGGCCGAAGCGTTTCTTTGCGCCGCCGCTGAAGCTGGAGGAGCTACCCCCGATCAACATCGTGCTGGTCTCGCACGATCACTACGATCATCTCGGCGAATCGACCGTGCGCACGCTGGCAAAGATGGAGTCGATGAAGGATACCGAGTGGGTGACGCCTCTTGGAGTAGGCGAGCATCTGGAGCACTACGGCGTAAAACGCAGCCGCATCACGCAGCTCGACTGGACCGAGCGCGCGGGCGGCGAGAAGCTGGAGATCATAGCTCTGCCGGCGCGTCACTTCTCGGGGCGCGGCATCTTCGACCGCTTCGAGACGCTGTGGTCCTCGTTCGTGCTGAAGGGCGCGCGGCAGAACGTGTACTTCGGTGCGGATTCAGGCTGGTGGCCAGGGTTTGAAGAGATCGGCGCGCAGTTCGGCCCCTTCGACCTGACCATGCTGGAGATCGGCGCCTACAACGAGTTGTGGGACGCGATTCATCTGGGGCCAGACAAGGCCGTGCTAGCGTTTGAAGCTCTCGGCGGCAAGGGCCTGCTGATGCCAATTCACTGGGGATTATTCGATCTAGCTCTGCACTCGTGGCGGCAGCCGATCGACCGGTTCATGGAGCTTGTCGGCGAGAAGGGAATCAAAGCATGGACTCCCGAGCCGGGCCGCCCAACCGAAGTGATGAAGGATTGCGAGCTGCGAACCAACTGGTGGTAGTGAATCATCTGGGCAATTCTTCATCTTGCTGAAACGGATGGGGGATGCATTATTTCCGGAATGGCCAGCAAGCAATAGCCAGAGTTTCAATTGCGGAACCACGGGTTTGAGGAATACACTTGCACAAATTCCTATCCGAGGCTTCACTATGCCTGCTTTGGTCAGAAGGACTCTCCATGCCCTGCTGTTTGCAGCGATTCTCTCTGCCGTCGTTGTTGTGTCGTGTCCCGCACAGGAAGAGGATCAGGCTCCGGTGCAGCCTGAAGCCAAAGAGACTGCGTCTGCGGCTCCCGCCGTTGCATCGACCACTGCCAACACCGGCAGGATGGTGATCGAGCCTCAATTTGACCGAGCCGGAAACTTCTCGGACGGTCTTGCCCCGGCCGTGCCTCATAGTAAAGCTGGCGTCCCTAAGGTCGGATACATCGATAAGACCGGCAAATTTGTGATTGAACCCCAGTTCGAGCAGGCGGGAGTCTTCCTGTCTGGTCGGGCGCCGGTGAAGGTTAAGGGCAAATGGGGATTTATCGACAGGACGGGCAGATTTGTAATCGATCCTCAGCTTGAGAGTGCCGGAGTGTTTCTGAGTGAGATCGCCCCGTTTGCAGTTAAAGGCGGCAAGTGGGGATTTATCGATAGGAACGGGAAGACAGTCATAGAGCCGCAATTCGATAAGGTTGACTACTTCGACGATGGGTACGCTGTGGTTTGCATTAACGATCATGATGCGGGCAAGTGTGGCCCCAGGTTGCTCCTCGTTCCCGTCGTTCCCGGCGGTAGGTGGGGCATGATCGATAAGAGCGGCAGGTATGGGATCGCTCCGCAGTTCGGCATGATGAACGATTTTTCCGACGGGCTGGCGGCGGTCTGTACCAGCGACAACAGCAGAGGCCATCGATGCAGCACAACCTTTGAAGAGACCAGGTGGGGCTTTGTGGATAAGACCGGTAAACTCGCGTTTGCTGCGCAGTTCGATCTGGTTCGGGACTTCTCCGATGGACTGGCCGGGGTCTGCGTCAACACAAGCACCGGCATACGTGGCAGCCGATGTAATCTTGCGATCGGTGGCGGCAAATGGGGTTTTATCGACAAAACCGGAAGGCTCGTGATCTCTCCCCAGTTTGATTTTGTGGGCGCGTTCGTAGATGGTCATGCTCTGGCCTGTGCCAGCAGCGAAAACAGCCTCTGTAACTCGCTGTCGAAGGGCGGCCTCAGCCTCAGCCCCAGTGGCGGCCAATGGAGCATCATCGACAGGACCGGCAAGATCGTTACGTCTCTGCCGATCGATCTGGCTCTTCGTTACAGTGGAGGGGTTGCTCAGGTCTGCGTAAATGACGACGTGAAGACCGGACTTGGCCGCTGCGCTGTACCGTCGAACGTTAACGGCATCTTCAAGCCCCGTGGCGGCAAATGGGGATTCATCGACCGGAGCGGCAGATTTGTGGTTATCCCGCAGTTCAACGAAGTATCCGACTTCTCACAAGGTCTGGCCGCGGTTCGGGTTTCGACTGGGACAAAATATCGCCCGGATTTTAAATGGGGATTCGTCGATCAGAACGGCAAGGTCGTGATTGAACCGAAGTTCGACGCAGTCTCTACCTTTACCGACGATATGGCCGCAGTAAAGGTTGGCGAAAAATGGGGGTATATTTCGCGTTAGAGCCACAGATGTAACAAAGTTATCTCATACCCCTTATCATTCCGCAGCGAAGCGGAGGAATCTGCTTTTCGTTGTGTGAGTCACCCATAGTTGAGTGGCAAACCGAACAAACAGCAGATTCCTTCGCTACGCTACGGAATGACAAGGGGGTGGAGATGTGTGAGAAGAAGATGGCATGAGGAACGCGGGTTAATTTCTCAGCGTCATCTGATCGGTGACAATCTGCGTCAGGTCGGGCTTCTTCAGGCCGAACTCTTCTTCGTTGAACTTGTCCACCTTGCCTGACCAGTTCATGGAGCAGAACTTCGGCCCGCACATGGAGCAGAAGGCCGCTTCCTTGTAGTAGCCATCCGGCAGCGTCTCGTCGTGCATGGCGCGTGCCGTCTCCGGATCGAGCGAGAGCGCGAACTGCTTCTCCCAGTCGAAGGTGTAGCGCGCGTGCGACAGAGCATCGTCGCGGTCGCGAGCGCCTGCGCGGTGGCGCGCAATGTCCGCCGCATGAGCCGCGATCTTGTAGGCGATGATGCCGTCCTTCACGTCCTTGTCGTTGGGCAGGCCCAGGTGCTCCTTGGGAGTC
>WQYS01000329.1 GCA_009781125.1 Acidobacteriaceae bacterium
CCGGTCAACTGCGTAAAGAGCTTCTGCTCTGCGGGTATCCAGCCCGATGCGCGCAGCTTCGGGTTCGGATTCCACACCCAGTCGATCATGAAACCGTCGATGCCCGTCTTGCGCAGCGCATCCTCCATGGAACGGGTCAGGTAATCCAGATACGTATCCGTAAACGGGATGTGGTAATCCGAAGGCGTGCCGTAGCTGAGATCAGGATGGTCCTTGCCCCACTTGGAGTTTCCGCCGACGCAGAAGTAGCCCATTATCATCATGCCTTTCTTGTGGCCGAGGCGAACCATCTCCGGGAGGAAGTCGTATTTGAGGCCGGGTTCCGCCGGCACAAAGCCGTTCCGGTACCATGCGTATCCATCACAGGAGACGGCGAAGGTATGGATTACGTTTACCCCCATATCGTGATACCAGCGAATCTGATATTCCGGGCTTGCCTCGGCAAAGTGTCCCGGAGGAGCGAACTCCTGAGCATCTCCCTCGCCGGGCATGTACCAGTTGAAATCGATATTGAAGGCCTTGATCTGCTTAGGAACCTTCGGCGCCGCTGCCGCAGGAGCCGAAAAACCGCGCAGGCTCGTAACCAGAGGAAGGCTGGCCACGGTCGCCAGTTGCCCCAGAAATCTCCGCCGATGCATGATGTGATTTAAACGCATAGTATTCTCCTTCTGCTGAACCAGACTTCAATTTGTAGCCGCAACTTCAATACTACCCTTAGCGCGTATGTCTGCCGACGAAGCTCCCACCAGAACCTCGTAGCGTCCGGGAATTACGGCGAAGCCTGCCTTTTCCGTGTCCCAGTAAGCCCACCTCTCTACGGGAAGCTCTATGGCGACGGTGCGGCTCTCGCCCGCCTTGAGGTGAACCTTCTGGAACGCCTTGAGCTGAAGGCGCGGCAAGCGAAACGCACCAGCCGGAGGCCGCACGTATACCTGCATCACATCGTCGCCATCCAGCTTGCCGGTGTTCTGAACCGTCACGGTACCGTGAACAGTACCGCCAGCACCAATTGAATTCTGGTTTATTTTGAGGTCCGAGTACCGGAACGCCGTGTAACTCAACCCATAGCCAAACGGATAGAGCGGCTTCTGGTCGAGGTACATGTAAGTCCGCCCGTGCGTGATGTCGTAGTCGGTCATCGGCGGCAACTGCGCGTCGGAGGCATAGAAGGTAAGCGGCAGACGCCCGGAGGGGTTGTAGTCGCCAAAGAGCACATCGGCAATGCCATTCCCGCCCTGCTCGCCCGGATACCACGAGTCCAGAATCGCGGGCACGTGCTCGTGAAGCCATCCCAGATTGAGTGGACTGCCCGCCTCGATCACCACGACCGTGCGCGGATTGGCCCGCATCACCTGCTGAATGAACTCCTCCTGCTCGCGCGGGAAGTCGATGGTGGTGCGGTCTCGGGCCTCGTCCTCGATGTCGGTATTCAGACCGATGACGGCGATGACCGCGTCATACTGGCTAAGCGCGGCCAGGTCCGTCTCCGGAGGAGTCCATATGAGGCGGACGCCACCGTCGCCACCGTTGTGATGAAAATACTTCAGACTCACGGCATAGGAACGTCCGGCCTCAAGGTGAATCTTCTTTGTGAACTGGCCGCCTGTGCCCTGAACCAACAGTGCTCCATCGAAGACAAGCTGTGCTTCGCCGCCATCCTTAACGCCCAGCTCGTACTCCCCGGTGATAGGCGGCACCATATAGCCGCTCCATCGCACCGAAAACTGTGGATTTTTCATCGCGTCCAGCGGAACTGTCCAGCTCCAGTCGTAGAAATGAACCTGCCCGTCAACTCGCGCAGCCAGCGCGGAGCCTTCCAGTTTGTCGTTGTCGAAGTACTCTCCGGTGAGACCTTGCTTGCCGTCGACTGTCCTCAGATACTCCGCCGGAATCGACGAGAGACCTCTGCTCCAGGGAATCAGCGTAACGGTTGTATCCGATCCGGCGCGCGCGCGTATGCCCGCCACCGGAGTAACCGGAGCGTGCGCGGGGATTCCGGAGTAGCTGCCAAAGAGCGCTACGGCAGCGTTCGGCCCGGCTACGGCGATCTTGCGCAGCTTCGCCGTGTTGAGCGGCAGCAACGGCGCGCCATCCACCGCATCGTTCTTCAGCAGCACTATCGACTCGCGCGCCAGTTGCCGGGCCAGTTGTATATGCTCCGGCGAGCCGATGGCCGATGCCGGAATGCGGGCGTAAGGCGACTGCTCCGGAGGATCGAAGAGTCCCACCAGAAAGCGCGCCCGCAGCGCGTTCGCTACTGCCTGGTTCAGCCTCTCCTCGCTGATGATCTTATTGCGAACCGCCTCCAGCGCGTGGGTCTGAAGGAACTCGCAGCACTCAGGATTGTTGCTGCCTGCGTTGACGATATCGACCCCTGAATTGATCGCTGCCGTTACGGCCTCGGCGAGCGTCGGCACGTAGTGGTACCCGGTGAAGATGCTGCCTACGGCTCCCTGATCGCTCACCACATAGCCTTTGAAGCCCCATGTATCGCGCAGAACATCCTTCAGCAGCCATGGATTCGCCGAGCTGGGAACGCCGTTGATGGCGTTGTACGAGGTCATGACCGCCCCGGCCCGGCCATCCACGACCAGGTCGCGGAACGGAGCCAGGTAGTAGTTCCAGAGCTGATTCACAGGAACGTCATCGCCGGTCGAGAAGCGGTCCGTCTCCTGGTTGTAGACCGCAAAGTGCTTCGCCGTAGCGATGGCCTTCAGATGCCTGGCATCGTTGCCTTGCAGGCCCTGCACAAAGGCCGTGCCCAACTGGCCGGAGAGATAGGCATCCTCTCCATAGGTCTCCTGCGTACGTCCCCAGCGCGGGTCGCGGGCAAGATTGACTACCGGAGAATAAAAGGTAAGCAGGCCCGTAAATGGCATCTCCAACCGCCCGCCCGAGGCATTGAATTTGGCGCGCGCCTCGTCTGAGATAGCATCTGCCATTGCCTTGATCCGCTCGGGATCCCAGGTCGCGGCCAGTCCGATCGCCTGCGGAAAGACCGTCGCCGGACCCGGCCGTATGACTCCATGCAGAGCCTCGTCGCCAAAGCTGTAGGCCTCGATGCCCAGCCGCGGAATGGCCGGCGTCTGGTCCCACAGGAAAGACACCTTCTCTTCCACCGTCATGCGCCCCAGCAGATCGTTGATCCTTGCCTCGACCGGCTGCTTCGGATCACGGAACAATGGAGCTGCCGATTGCGCGGCGGCACGGCTCAGCGAGCAGGCGCATACGACGGCAGCGATCAAAAAAGCGGCAGGGATGTGTATCCCTTTTGTCATGGAATTCTCCTCATCAAAGACTCTCCGCGAACCGGCAAGTTGAAGCATCCATGCGGCCAATCTGCCGCGAAGTCATGCATGAGACATGATCCGTTTCTATCTTTCTTGGCCGAATTGCTCAAACTTACTTGCAATTTTATGCTGAATCGAAAAGATATTATTCCGCTTTACGAGCATTGTCAACAAAAACTCCTTGCTCCGGTTAACCTCAATTATGGGTATCTATTTGACGCTGCAGAGCATAACAGGTCATGGCCGACTCTCTCTACGTCGAGAGCGGCTGGCGATCCAGGTCGCTCGCCGTCTCCTGGCCAGGCCCGGAGATATCCTCCATAACCTCGCGGGCGCGCGCCAGAGCCGCCTGCACATGTGGCAGAACGTTCTCCGGGCCGACGCTCTTCAGAAACGCCGACTGCATCAGCAGGCGCGAGGGCTGCTCTCTGGCTCCGCAGAGCAGCAGCG
>WQYS01000330.1 GCA_009781125.1 Acidobacteriaceae bacterium
CTCAAGCACGATCAGTTTGTCGATACAACCGCGCACGGCCTGGAATGGGCCAGCCAGCACCGCCGCACCGTGATGATGACCATCAGCAGCATCGTGGTTGCCGTGCTGGTGATCGTTGCAGCGGTCGTGGGTTACAACATGCGCAGCAGCCGGGCAGCGGACGCTCTGGGTGCGGCGCTGGCAACCTACCAGACGCAGATTGCTCCGGCGGGCGAGGCTGTGCCTCCCGGCATGAAGACCTTCTCCTCGGTGGCCGAGCGCGCCAAGGCCGCCAACCAGCTCTTCACCGAAGTGGCCGACCGTTACAACATGACGCCCAGCGGCAGGACTGCCCGCTACTTCTCCGGGCTGGCTTATCTCGACCAGGGTCAGACCGACTCGGCCGAGAGCGCTCTGAAGACCGTCTCCGGAGGTTGGAACCGCGACCTCGCTTCGCTGAGCAAGCTGGCGCTGGCGCAGATTTATCGCCAGACGGGACGCACGCAGCAGGCCATCGATCTCTATAACCAGATCGCCGCTCGCCCGACGAAGGCGGTTCCTGCATCCACCGCGCTACTGCAGCTTGCCGAGCTGTACGAGAGCCAGAATCAGCCCGATCAGGCAAAGAAGATATACGCCCAGATCAAGGACAAGGACCCCAAGGGAGCCGGCGGCATGATCGCCGCGCGCAGGCTGAGTCAGCCATCTGCGCCGCCTGCGTTTTAGCCGCATTTTGGGTGCGTAAATTCGATTTCCTGCGGCTACACTGCTTTCATGCAGGTTCTAGCGACTCCGCTTCGCGATGTGAAGATTCTTCAGCCGCGCCGCTTCGCAGACAACCGCGGCTGGTTCGCAGAGATATTCAATGCAGCCGCGTTCGCGGCGGCTGATCTGCCTTCCCGCTTTGTTCAGGATAATCAGTCGTATTCGGTCAAGGGCGTGCTGCGCGGGCTTCACTATCAACTGGGGAAGCCACAGGGCAAGCTGATTCGCGTGCTCAGCGGACACGTCTGGGACGTGGCCGTCGATCTGCGTGCCGGTTCGCCCGACTTCGGACGCTGGGCTGGCTTTCATCTTCGTCCCTTCAACGGCTCCGGCGAGTTGGAGCTGCTTTGGATTCCCGAGGGCTTCGCGCACGGATTTCTTGTGCTCTCGGATATGGCGGAGGTCCTCTACAAGACCACGAACCTCTACGATCCGGCAGGCGAGCGCACGATCCGTTGGGACGACCCCACGCTCAGCATCGAGTGGCCGCTCGCGGAACTGGGACAACTCGCGCCCGCGGTGAGCGCGAAGGACGCCGCCGGAAGCCTCTTCACCGAAGCCGAGCTTCCGCCGCGCGAGTGAGTCGCTTCAGCAGATGGCGGCTGCGGGCGTGCATGGCCGGAGTTCCGGAGCGTCCGTGAATGCGCACCAGATCGGTCACGTTCTGCAATAAGAAAGGCGCTTGCGTGGTCAGGTCGGCCAGCCCCTGCAAGGCTTGGGTTTTTACGATAGAACTCGCATCGTCCAGCCAGCTTTCGAGAATCTTCCGAACACTTCTGCACTCTGACGCGGTCAGCGGCAGCCTTGGCACAATCACAGCCAGATTCCAGCGCAGAACGTTCTCCGTAGCCTCCGCCAGCAGGCCGAGTAACTGCGGCTTCCATCGGACTAAAACTCCGGGCCGCTCCCGAGTAAACTTTTCCAATACTACGGAGGCGCGATTAGCCACGCCCGCATCTTCATCCCACAGGCATTCGATCAGTTGGCCGATTCTGCGAGGATTGGCCTGTACACATGCCAAGACTTCAGCCGCGCGCGCCAGCGAAAGCCTGTGCCTGCCTGCAGACAGCATGGATCGAATCGTCTCTGGAGTGGTCTTCATCTTCTCGAATCTTCAGATTATCGACTTTTCCATGTTGGTTAGTACACTCTTGTTTCAGGTAAAACAATGTTATTTATACGTCGAATTACTTTTCCAGCACTGCTGTTTCTGGGATTTGTTTCCTATAGCCTTTACGCTCAATCTACGGAGGCCGATCTACAGACGCGGCTCATGAACAAGCTGGTCTATCTGCGCGGCTGCTGGGACAGCGAGGAACTCCACTTCGATAAGAAGGGTAAACTCCGCGAGCCTTCAGGTCAGATAAGTATTATGCTTTGCGGCTTTGTTCCAGCAAGCGTTCAGCTTGAAGGCAAGAAACTTGTCCTTAAAGGTTCCCGCGCTGGTCTTGCTGTACAGAACGACGATTTGGAGCAAGTCAGTTCCGCTGCGCTGCAACAAGTTGAGATTGACACTCCTCCAGGTGGAGACTATGGCCCTGTGCTTGCCAAAGTCTTTGCCCCTACCCTTGCTGACATGGCACCTATGCTGCCGGACTACTGGCAGAAATATGCGCGCGAGCATTTTTCACAGGCTGTCCCACTAGTTGCAAACATGAATCTCGACTCTATACCATCCAGGAAACTTGGCCCGAAGTCCGGAATCGCTCCACCTCAGCTCATCAAGAGCGCAGAACCCGAAATCAGTTTGGCTGCGTTACATTCCGGTTTCAAGGATTCAGTGCTGGTTGCTATGTGGGTGGGAATCGATGGAATACCTTACCACTTTTCGATTGCCCGTTCCGCCGGTCAAGGATTGGACGAAAGTGCGCTGGCAGCCGTGCGGCAATACCGATTTAAGCCATCAACGGAAAACGGCAAACCTATCCCTGTTGAAGTCAGAGTTGAGGTCAATTTCGAGGTGCGATAGCTTGAAGACATGCTTGAAATGCGCAAGTCACTGCTTCTCGTGCCCGTCTTGGGATCGTTCATTGCTTTTGTTCCTGCTGCCTCTGCTGTTGAGGCGCGGATCACCGATCAGGCGCTGGAACGCACGCTGAAGACGCAGCTCTTCAACGGACCCGAGGGACGGTACTATATTCGCGGCGATGCCAAGTCTTCTTGCTATGTCTATGCTGACTCGCCGCGGGTGTCGTTCCGGGATGATCGCGTGGTGGTGCGCGTGCACACGAAGTCGAGGCTGGGGGTTTCGGTGCGCGGCACCTGTATCGGTGCGGGGTTGGACACGGAGGCCGATGTCTCCGTGATTCCCGACGCCGAGGGCGAGACCATCGGCTTCCGCGACGCCCGCATCGAGAAGACCAGCGCCTCGCGCGAGCTGAACTTCCTGCTGGTTCCCTTCCTCAGCCGCAAGCTGCCGCAGCAGATGAAGGTCAACGCCGCAGACCTGATCCGGCAACTGCTCAGCCACTCAACCGAGACCATGGGCTATGCGCTTTCGCTGAACTCGCTGCGAATCCACTCCCTGCTGGTGCAGGGGCAGGTGCTGGTTCTCGACGTCGATGGCTCGCTGGACGTCAGGTGAATTGTGGAGCGGTTCGCGCTTCGCGCGAATAACCCACACATGACACGATAAAAGTCGCCGCGGCGACTCATGTATGGGGCACTCAAATTTGAGGGAGACCAAACTCATGAGGCGACGAGCTTCAGTCCGAGTCCTGGGCCGGTGGGCAGAATCAGCTTGCCTTTCTCTACCTTCACACCGACGAACGGATCGTTGGCGATCAGCAGGTTTCCGTCGAGATCGGGGTAGTCGACCAGCGGTGAGAGATGCGCCGCCGCCGTGCACGAACACGAGCTCGACACCATGCAGCCCAACATCACCTTCAGGTTGAAGACGCGCGCCATCTTGATCCAGCGGTACGACTCCATTACGCCGCCGGCCTTGTCCAGCTTGACGTTGACGCCGTCGTAGGCCTCGGGCAGGCGCGCGATC
>WQYS01000331.1 GCA_009781125.1 Acidobacteriaceae bacterium
AGCACACAACTCTCAGCAGAAGTAGCCGAACAACACTTTGCCGTCATCCTTCCCCTTCGCTTCGCTCCAGGGTCAGGATGACGAGATTTTATATTGGGACAGGCGGGTGATTTTCAATGAAGAAGCGAAGCGGGTGGTTGTGGCTGTGTCTGGCGGCTGTCGTTACCATCCTCGTGGTCGTCTTCCGGGGCCGGATTCACTTTGACTTCGCCTCCTTCTGGCAGCAACTGAAAGATGTGAGCATGGCGCACGTCGCTGCGGCGCTGGCGCTGAACCTGGCGACGTACTGGCTGCGCGCCGCGCGCTGGAGCGTCTTTGTGCGTCCGGCGAAGAAGGTCTCGGCGGCCGCGCTGGTGGCGCCGCAGTTCATCGGATTTACGGCGGTGGCGCTGTTCGGCAGGCTTGCCGACCTGGCCCGGCCTTACGTGGTCGCGCGCAAGATCGAGCTTTCACTGAGCTCGCAGATTGCGGTCTATACGCTGGAAAGAATGTTTGACCTGGGCGCGTCGGCGGTGATCTTATCGACTGCGCTGGCGTTCGTACCCAGGAGCTTTCCCCACCACGAAGCCTTCGTCCGGACGGGACTGGGAGGACTGGCGGTTGCGGCTGCGATTGCCATTCTAGCGGCCCTGGTGCGCGCCTCCGGCGGCATGGTAGCGGAGTTTGCGCGCTCCGGACTGGGGCTGGTGTCGAAGAGCGCGGCCCAGAGCGTGGCCGAAAAGATTCTGGGCTTCCGCGACGGCCTGAATACCTTGGAGACATGGCGGGATTTTGCCGGAGTGACGGCGCTCTCGCTGGTGATGTGGGGGATGATCGCGGCGGCTTACGTCGAGGTGCTGCGCGCCTTCCAGCAGACACCGGAGCTGGCGGCGGTGAGCTTCTCCAGCGCCATGCTGCTGATGGCGGCCAACCAGGGCGGCAGCCTGGTGCAGCTGCCGATCGTGGGCTGGTTTACGCAGATTGGAGTGGCGGCGACGGCCGTGCACGAGTTCTACGGCGCTCCGGTTGAGACGGCCACGGCCTGCGGAACGGTGCTGCTGGCGGTGACCTTTCTCTGCATCATTCCGATCGGGCTGGTGCTCGCGCGGCTGGAGCGCGTGAGTCTGAAAAAGGTGGCCACGGAGAGCGAAACGGCTAAAACCGTGGCCTGACGGCGGTTCGGCGCTGATAGAATCAAGCCGATGAGATGTCCTTACTGCGGATTCAGCCAGGATCGCGTCGTCGACTCGCGCGAGAGCAAGGAAGCCGACTCCATTCGCCGCCGCCGCGAGTGCGAGCGCTGCAACAAGCGCTTTACCACCTACGAGCGCATCGACGAGATTCCCTACATGGTGGTCAAGAAGGATGGCCGCCGGGAGAAGTTCGACCGCCAGAAGATTCTGAGCGGCCTGCTGCACGCCTGCGAGAAGCGTCCGGTGGCGGCGGTGAAGCTGGAGCAGATCGTCGACGAGACCGAGGCCTACGTGGTCGATTCGCCCGAGCGCGAGCGCTCGACCAGCGAGGTCGGCGAGCTGATTATGGCGCGGTTGAAGGAGATCGATACCGTGGCCTACATACGGTTCGCCAGCGTCTATAGAGATTTCAAGGATGTGGGCGAGTTCAAGCAGGAGCTCGAAGTCCTGCTGCGAGGCAACGACCGGAAAAGAAAATAGGCTCTGGCTGATATCCTTAACACTATGGAACGTCGTAAGGTAGGTATTCTGGGCGCGACCGGAATGGTCGGGCAGAGATTTATTCAATTACTGAACCATCATCCATGGTTTGAGATCGCGTGGCTCGGGGCCAGCGACCGCAGCGCGGGCAAGACTTACGGCGAAGCGTGCCGGTGGAAGCTGGATACTCCGCTGCCCGAAAAGATCGCGGCCATGCGGGTTCAGCCCAACGCGCCGGAGCAGAGCGAGATTGAGGTGCCGAAGACCATCTTCGCCTCGGTGGACGCCGACATCGCCTGCGAGCTGGAGCCGCTGTTTGCGCGCGCCGGCTGCGCCGTGATCTCCAACTCCAGCGCCTTCCGCATGACGCCGGACGTGCCGCTGGTGGTTCCGGAGGTGAATCTCGATCATCTGGCCCTGCTGGAGACGCAGCAGACGCGCCGCCAGTCGGGCGGGTATATTGTGACCAATCCCAACTGCTCGGCGATTGGGCTGGTGATGGCGCTCAAGCCGCTCGAGGAGCGCTTCGGCATCGAGAGCCTCTTCGTGAGCACGATGCAGGCGGTCAGCGGAGCCGGTTATCCTGGCGTGGCTTCGCTGGATATTCTGGGCAATGTTGTGCCCTTCATCAAGAACGAAGAGGAAAAGCTGCAGGAAGAGGTGGGCAAGCTGCTGGGCCATCTGGTTCGTGAGCCGCGTGGCGAGCGCGTCGCTATGCTCGACGCCAAGGTGAGCGCGCACTGCAACCGGGTTGCGGTCGAGGATGGGCACACCGAGTGCGTGAGCGTGAAGTTCCGCAAGAAGGCGACGCGCGAGGAGATTCTCGCCGCGTGGCGTGAGTTTACGCCGCTGAAGGGGCAAGGGCTGCCTTCAGCTCCGGAGCATCCGGTCGAGATTGATCTTGCTGTGGACCGTCCGCAGCCGCGTCTGGACAGGATGCGCGGCAACGGCATGGCGGCCACGGTGGGACGGCTGCGCGAGTGTCCGCTGCTGGACTGGAAGTTCGTGGTGCTGTCGCACAACACCATTCGCGGAGCGGCAGGAGCGGCGGTGCTGAACGCCGAGGTGCTGGCCCGCATGAACAAGCTGGGTAAATCCACGGCGAAGGCTGCCGAGCCTCAGGCGGTGCGCTCTTGAGTACATTACGGCAATCGCTTGTGGTCATGAAGTTTGGCGGCACCTCGGTTGAAGACGCGAAGGCGATGGAGCGTACGGCGACCATCGTTCGCGGGCGCGTGGATAAAGGGCTGGAGACGGTCGTTGTGGTCTCGGCCATGTCCAAGGTGACGGACCAGTTGCTGGCCGCCGCTGCCGCTGCTGGTCGCGGAGACAAGGCCGGAGCGCTGGCGCTGAGCGCGCGGCTTCGCCATCGTCACATCGATACGCTCGGCGACCTTCTGAAAGAGGGACCGAGCCTGGTCGAGTTGCAGACGGCCATGCATCAGGAGTTCGACAAGCTCGACGAGCTGCTGCGCGGAATCTCGGCGGTAGGCGAGCTTACGGCGCGCAGCAGCGATAAGGTGGTCAGCTACGGCGAGAGGCTCTCCAGCCGCATGATGGCCGCAAAGGTTGCGGCGATGGGGATGAAGGCCGCTCATGTCGATGCCCGTAGCGTCATCATCACCGATGCGAACTATGGCAAGGCGGCTCCTCTGCTGCCCGCCATTGAGGCCAAGCTGCGCGAGCATGTGCTGCCGCTGATTACGGCTGGACAGGTGCCGGTGATGGGCGGATTCATCGCCTCCACCGAAGATGGAGTGACGACCACGCTGGGCCGTGGCGGCAGCGACTTTACGGCGGCTCTCGTAGGCGGCGGGCTGCACGCCGGAGCCATCGAGATTTGGACGGACGTGGACGGCATCATGACCACGGACCCGCGCATCTGCCGCGACGCTCTGCGCGTGAAGTCGATCAGCTTCGAAGAGGCGGCGGAGCTGGCCTACTTCGGAGCCAAGGTGCTGCACCCGGCGACCACTCTGCCTGCCATGCAGAAGAACATTCCCGAGTGGGTGCAGAACTCGCGTAACCCGGCCAACAGCGGAACCAAGAATACCACCGTAGCGCCAAGCT
>WQYS01000332.1 GCA_009781125.1 Acidobacteriaceae bacterium
AGCTCCCGGCCAATCCACCACACAAACGGATGGAACCAGAAGACCGCCGAGACCACCATGTGTAAGGCCGCCGTCAGATTGTCGCGCCGCCGCGCATGACAGAGCTCGTGCGCCACGATGGCTTCAAACTGCAGCGGAGTCAGCTTATCCTGCACGCCGCGCGGCAGCAGCAGCACAGGGCGGAAGACGCCGAAGACACCCGGCTCCACATGGCTGGGAACCATCACCGCCTTGAGACCTGCAATATCAGCAAGCCGCTCACCGGCGCGCACGGTCGATCTCACCCGCAACCAGCGCCACCACCACATGCCCAGGACGAAGCACGATCCCAAGGCCCAGAAAACTACGAGGAACGGCCAGACGGAGCGGCTCTTCGCATGGACTACCGGTTGCGCGGCGGTCGTCGCAGATTGCGCGGAAAGAGCAAGCGGAGCCGGTTCTGCCGCCGAAGGCTGCGCTGCCGGTCCTTCCATAACGAAGGAGAAGTAAGGCGCGGGAGCGTTCGGCAGATGTCTTGAAGAGAGGCTTCCGCTAGCAGCAATCAAGAGCCCGAACGGCAGAAGAAATTTGATGGAAGCCAGCAGCCAAAGACGAAAGCGGACGCGCGCGTTATTTCGCCGCAACATCAGCGTGAGCAGCCACAGCGCCGCGCAGACAACCGTTGACTGCCAAAGATGCTGCACCAACGCAGCCGTCCATGTTCCATGACTCAAAGCTCCATGACTCAAAAACGCGATCATTTGCTCCTCCGCTTCTCCGCAGACTTCAACAGCTCTTCCGCCTCGCGTATGTCTGCGCGAGTCAGCTCGCCGGCTTCGATCAGATGGGACATCACGAATTTGCCTCTGCCGCGAAAGAGTCCCAGAAAGTCATCCAGAAGCCGCCGCTGCGCTCGCTCCTGCGCCACCGTCGCGGCAAACATGTGGAAGTTCCCAACCTTGCGCACTCTGCGGACAAGCCCCTTTTTCTCGATGCGGTAGACCGTGGTCTGAATGGTTGTATACGCAGGCGGCCGTTTCCGGGTTCCACTTGTGGCGATGGCTTCGTGAATCTCTCGAATGGAGGCTTCCTCGCGCGCCCACAGAATCTCCATGACCTGGAATTCGAGCCGGGAAAGTTTCGATTGCGTCATAGTGTCCTCTGACCTTTGGTTAATTATCTACTACACGTGTAGGCGAAGGCGCAAGCAAATTCTGCGGACGCGGATGTTTTCGTTGCCTGCGCCGTCCAGAGTCCTGTCTCTGAGGTGCGTTGAACAGGAGCGCCGAGGGCGCTCTTGTTCAGATCCTCCCGTGGCCAAAAAGCGAGTTTTTGACACTTATATTTAGAGCCTTACTTGCAATAGAACTCCAGTATCTGTATACAGCCGTTCCCTTTGCCGGAGGTAGATGTCCGCTGTATGGTATGTTTGTCACTCTCGCCGCGCTCGCCGCTTCAGGCCTGCGGGCGCAGTCGCTGGCCGGAGACATCGGCGTGGGACTCACTCCGTATGCGGTAGCGGTGAACCCAGTGACCAACATGGTCTACGTCGTGAATAGGGGCAGCGGTTCGAGCAGCACGGTGGCGGTGATCGACGTGGATCATGTGGATGCGAGCCGGACGGTTCCGGTGACGCAGACAGTGACGCCACCGACGCTCTGACGGCGGGCACGCACACGATTACGGCGGTCTACTCGGGCGATTCGGCGTTCGCCATCTCCTCCGGGATTATGACGGAGAAGATCGCCGGGCCGGTGGACTCGCTGACGCTCATCAGCGGCGGCGGACAGACGGCGGACTACGGAGCTTCGCTGGCTAACCCGGTGGTGGTGGAGGCGTTCGACGCCAACGGGGTTCTGGTGCCCAACGCGGCGATAGACTTCAGCGGGACGGGTCTGGCGTTCTCGCCGAATCCGGCTACCACGGCTTCCTCAAGCGGCCCGCTCCCGGTGGGCGAGGCCAGCGTGACGGTCACGATCACTCAGGCCGGTTCGCCGCTGACCGGACTCACGGCTGCGGTGATGGTCAATAAGGCTGCGAACTCGCTGAACTTCGCGGCGATTCCGGCGAAGACCTACGGCGACGCTCCGTTCGCCGTGAGCGCCACTTCGACCACGGCCAGCACGGGCACGATCACCTACAGCGTGGCAAGCGGACTGGCGACGGGAGCGCAGGGCAACAGCGACACGGCAACGCTCTCCGGCATCTATGACGGCACGGTCACGGTGGCTCCGCTGAACGTGGCCGTGTCAGGCTTTGCGGTCACGGCCACGCCCGCGTCGCAGACGCTTCAGCCGGGAGCCACGGCCAGCCTCACGGTGAACGTGTCCAGCGTGAATGGTTCGTACACCTGCAAGGTGGATTTCGATCCGGCGCATGTGACATCGGACCCGGCGCTTCCGGCGGGATCGGTGGTGAGCTTCAATCCGTCATCGGTAACGCCGGACGGAACCGCCACGACCATGACGGTGACTGTGCCTTCGCAGAAGTCGGTGGCGATGAATACGACCGGATTCAGCACGAAGGCTCCGCTGGTACTGGCGGCGCTGCTGCTTCCGTTGATGGCGTGGCGTCGCAGAAAGAACTGGAGCGGCTGCTGATGCTCCTCGTGCTCGGACTGGCGGGGTCTGCCGCGATCTTCGGATGCGGTACTTCCGCCCCGCAGAAGCAGACCTACACGATCACGGTAACCGGAACCAGTAGTTACGGCGGCGCTACGCAGAGCAGCAACCCGGTCACACTAACGGTGAGCATGTAAGACAAGATCGTGTCCCCTTGGCGTAAACGCCGAGGGGACACGATCTTCCTCCTCACTGGATAAACGAAACGGCTCTCAGCATTCACTTGCATTTATCCGAGAGCCGTTCTGTAAACCGTCAGAAACAAGGAATATGTTTAGGACTTTCTTCTACTGCCTCTCCCAGAGCCAGTGCGGGAAGCGGACGACTACACCGGCGCTCAGGCGGATGCGGTTTTGCCCGTCGCCCGCGAGGTTGCCAAACCGGGTGTAGTAGTAGTCCGCCTGTGGCAGCCTGATCCAGACATGCTTCGAGACAGCCCAGTCCACGCCGCCGCCCAACGCCATCGCTAACGCGCTGTCGTAGCTCGCCGTAGTTGCCGGAAAGTAGCTGCCGAAGCCGTGAACTCCGCCCACCAGCGCCTGCGCGTAGGGCTGGAACTTCGTGTGATTCGGAATCCGCAATCGCAGGCCGCCCATCCCTGTAATCAGGCTTTGACCGGTGTTGTTGGCGTAAGGCAGCTGCGCGGTCGCGTGGCCTCCTACCTCTCCCACGACGGAGAGGTTGCGCCACACGGGGATGGCTAACTCTGCCGTGCCGCCGTTCATCCAGTAGCTGTTGTTCGTCGTAGTGTTGGAGCGCAGACTGCTGTACATCACCGCGAGGTCTACCAGTCTGTCTTTCTCTCCGGCGCCGCGCGACTGAGCCATCGCCGCCGCACATAGTCCTGTTAGTGCTGCTATCAAAACGCCTGCTGCAATTCCTTTGACTCGATCCATAACTCTTCTCAAACTTTCCTGGTTCTCTTTCGTAAATGGGAAAAGAAGGCCGATGTCCCCTCGGCGCTTTCGCCAAGGGGACACGCCCTGGTCTTACAGGCTTACCGTCAACGTGATCTGGCTGCTGCTCTGCGTAGCGCCGCCGCAGTCGCTGGTTCCGACCACGGTGAACGTGTAGGTCTGCGGCTTCTGGACGAAGGTGCCTCCACCTGCGCATCCGAGGATC
>WQYS01000333.1 GCA_009781125.1 Acidobacteriaceae bacterium
GCAATATAGGTTCTGTCCAGTGCAGAAGCACTATGCTGATGCGTGTGACGCGCTGTCGCCGTAGTATCTGTTGAGGATTTAGCTTGTTCCGTTTGAATGCTGTCCATGCGTTGCGGCATGTTATTGGGACCTGTCCCCTTGCCCTTGGCTGCGGCCAGATAGAGCTTGTCGCCGATCATGGCCATCGACATGGGCATCCACTCGGTGGGGATGAAGCCCAGCGGCTCAACCATGCCTTGTTTCGCGGTTTTTGCGGTTAGCTTCGTCGTATCCAGAACCGCAACCGAATCGGTCATCGCATTGCCAGCGTAGAGCCGCGATCCATCAGCCGATATAGCCAGCGATGCGGGTTCCGCTCCGAAGTAAGTCTGGTGCGGCAGACGTGTATCGAAATATCCCTTGACTGCAAACTGTCCTGCGCCGATGTCCACAGCTGCAACCGCATCGCGATTGGCGAGCGCTACATAGAGTGTCCTGCCGTCGGGGGAGACCTCCATTGCACAGGGATGTGTGCCTGCGACTATGGTGTCTTGAGGCTTCAGCAATGGAAGCTTCCGTCCTACCTTCCCATTTGCCAGATCAAGTTCGGCGATTTCGGAAGCATTCCATAGCGCTACGAATGCGCGCGCGCCGTCCTTCGATACGGCGAGTGTCACAGGATACGCCGAAGGCACAGCGTCGCTTTCGGCAAGATCGAATCTCTTCTCGATGGCTCCGGTGGCGGCGTCCATGAGCAGCACGTCATCGGAGAGGTTATCGGCGACCAGCAGTTTTTCCGCTCCGCCCGCGTTGACGACTGCAATGGCCGCAGGATAGGGCGCTCCCTGATCGCCTTCTTTGCCTCCGATCAGCAGGGTCTTCCGTCCCGCGGCAAGCTGCTGCAGCGGAATCTTCATCATGCGCTCAGGGGTGACGACGCCGTTGCTGAAGCGATAGACGGCAACGCCGCTTCCGGTGCTTTCCAGTCCCTTACCTAGCGGGTCACTCAGCGAAGCCATGCTGACGTAGATGTGTCCCCCATCGCGGCTGAAGGCCAGCCCCGAGTACAGCGTCTGCGGCAGCTTGCCCCGCGTTCTGTCGTCGGGAAAGTCCGTGATCTTTCCGGTCTCGGTATCCATGACCGCCAGCGACTGCATGTACTTCGATTCGTATGTCCCATAGCCAGCGTTGACGGTCACCACAAAGCGCCGGTCAGGAGAGACCGCCATCGAGATGGGCAGGCTGTTGAGCCGCTCGGGGCCTCCGGGGACGGGGCGAACGATCTGCTTGCCCGTCGGCAGATCGATGGACTGCGCATGAACACTCGCGGCCCACGCACAGACAACGGCTGTAGCTATGGCTCGGAAAGAAACGCTGGTCATGCTTACCACCCTATCGACTTTTCAAGAAGCCGGCATTACAAAAGTCTTACAGCTCATCCGCGTGCCGGATCGCGTCTTACAGGCCTGATGAACAGGGCAATCGCATCCGGAGTCGTTGCTTCTAGGTACGCCAAGCCTAAAGGCTTGGCCTACCTAGAAGCAAAACACCTGCGCATGGGGCGCGCCTATCAGCAGGGTCGTCTCAACTGGGTCACCACCATCGCCATGGCGATCTTCCACGTGGGAGCCGTGGCTGCGATCTTCTTCTTCTCGTGGACAAACCTTGCCGTGGCTGCGGTCATGTACCTGCTTGCGGTCAACGTTGGCATCGGCATGGCGTATCACCGCCTGCTGACGCATCGCGGCTACAGGACGCCGAAGTGGGTCGAATACCTCCTCACCTTGTGCGGGACCATGGCGCTCGAAGGCGGACCGGTCTTCTGGGTGGCCACGCACCGCGTTCATCATCAGAACGCCGACCGCGACGGCGATCCGCACACGCCGCGCGAGGGAGCCTGGTGGGCTCACGTTGGATGGATACTCTCGGGCCGCGCGCTGCACTCGGAGACCACGCTGCTGAGCCGCTACGCCGCTGACCTCATGCGCGATCCGGTCCACGTTTGGCTCTCGCGCTTCCACTGGCTGCCGCTTACGCTGGCAGGCTTCGCTCAGGCGGCGCTGGGAGCGACTCTTGCAGCGCCCGGACACCGCATCAGCGGAGCCGCGGGCATGGTTCTGTGGGGAACCTTCCTGCGCGTGACCGTGGGCCTGCACGCGACCTGGCTGGTGAACTCGGCCACGCACATGTGGGGACGGAGGCGCTTCGAGACTCGCGACGACTCCCGCAACTGCTGGTGGGTGGCGCTCGTGACCGGCGGCGAGGGATGGCACAACAATCACCACGCGCATCCAGCCAGCGCGCGCCACGGCCTGCGATGGTACGAGTTCGATCCTAACTATTACGGCATCTGGCTGCTGGCGAAGATGGGGCTGGCCCGGAAGGTTCTGGTGCGTAAGGCAGCAGGAAAAGGAACAGACCTTTGATGTTAATGCGAACCAAATATAGACGAACCACTGGATGAGCCGGAGCCTCCGAACGACAAACCGGAACTGCCGCCAGACGACGAGCTTGAACTGCCACCAAACGGTGAACTGGAGCTCCCGCCAAACGGCGAAGAACTACCGGAACTACCCGACCCAGTGGAGTTGCCGGGATTGCTGCTGCTGCCCGGAAGCCCTCCGCCGCCAGTGCCTCCGTTGAGCGCAGCCTGCGCCTTGTAATACTGTTCGAGCTGCGGGAAATAGACGAACTCCCACGTATCGTAGGTTGTCATCTCGTTCAGGATGGTAAGGGAATCGCCGGTCTTCGGGATGGAGACTCCCACAAACGGTCCTCCTCCGCCGGGGCCGGATGAGCCGAAGATGCTGTCTTTTGAGCCTCCCGATCCTGCACTGCCAGGGCTGCTTCCGGAGCTGCTGCCATAGCTGGCGGAGCTGCCGCCAAAGCCGCCGGAGCTGCCGCCGAAGCCGCTGGAACTGCCGCCGAAGCCGCTGGAACTGCCGCCAAAGCCGCTGGAACTGCCGCCAAAGCCCCCGAAGCCAGAACCACTCCCGGAGCCGCCAAAGGTCATGCTGGATGACGAAAGCCCCGGACTTCCGGAGTTTCCCGGTGCATCCGACAGCGGCTTGCCGAAGAACCCCTTGGGGGTAGTCTGGGCTTTTCCGACTAGAATCGGCTTCCAATCGGTCTGGCCTGTCATGGGATCGACGTACTCCTGGCGTAGGAAACGAATGTTGTTTGTATTCTTCAGCGCGTCGAGCGATGCCGGATATGCGCCGTTCTGCTTGTGGTAAAAGAGCTGAATGGCGCGAACATACTGATTGCCGCGGCGGATGGTCTCCAGCTCTTTTTCGCGCTTCAGATCCTTTGCCACTTTGGGCGCGGCGATGCTGAGCGCCAGCAGAACCAGGAAGACCATGAAGATCACCCAGACCAGCATGAAGCCCTGCTCGCCGTCTCTGCCGTGCTGCGCCGGTTTGTGCTCTGACGATGCCATTTTCCTATAGCTCAGGGAGCCGAGGCTCGTGGCAGCGTCTGGCGGTTATTGTTGGTCATGTCTTCCACCAGAATCGTACTGGCCGAGATGGTAATGATCTTGTAGCGCCGCTGCACGATATCTCCCTCCGACGCCTTGAAGACATTATCGTCCTTCAGCAGAAACGCCTGCTGCTTTCCGTCCGCAGCAGTGATGACGCCGAAGAACTTCAGATCGATCGGCGGCGGCGGCAGCGGTCCGGCCGGGCCTGCTGCGGCTGCTGCTGCGGCGGCATCGGCGCGGGCGGAGGCAAC
>WQYS01000334.1 GCA_009781125.1 Acidobacteriaceae bacterium
CTTCTGCGCCACCACGCGCACGGCCTCGGGAAAGCTGACGTTCTCCATCTTCATGATGAAGGCGAAGACATCGCCCTTCTCATGGCAGCCGAAGCAGTAATAAAACCCATGCGCGGCGTTGACGGAGAACGACCCTGTCTTCTCCTTATGAAACGGACAGAGACCAACGTGGTTCTGCGCGCCGGTCTTGCGCAGCTTCACGTACTCGCCGATGATGCGAACGATGTCGGCCTGCTGCTTGACGAGTTGGGAAAAAGAATCAGCCATGGGAAAGAGTTTTTGCTTCTAGGTAGGCCAAGCCTTTAGGCTTGGCTTCTACATGTTGCCAACAGATCGGGCCTTTAGGCCCTGGGGTATGCTCCTTTTGTGACTGAGAAGAGAGCATACCCCAGGGGCTAAAGCCCCAGTTGGTTAGGTTCCCCGAGAAGGCCAAGCCTAAAGGCTTGGCGTACCTAGAAGCAGTCGTGTTTTGCAGGTGCAATATCACAGGAATTCCTTAGTTGCTCAACAATTTTCTTTAACTCTTCCCGATTGTTCTCCGATTCTATGCATTGAATCCTGATCTTGTCTAAATCATCGTTAGAGATCGGAATCGAGGTAAAGTCATCCCAATCCCATTCACCTTCTGCCCCCAAAAGGTGTTTTTCAATCTTGTCTGCAACATCGGCAGCAGTAAGACGGTTACGACGTTTGCTGATCTGTGTGAGCGTGCGAAAAACTGGCACAATCAGCACAACTACGATGACACAAAAGATCGTGGTGGCTATGATAGTCCTCATCAACTCAACCCCTCACCCTACGCTGTTGGCAGTGCCTCCAGCGCGGATTTTGCCTTGCCGTGCAGCATCCTGGTTTCGGAGGCCTGCTTGCGCAGTCCCTCCACGATGTGCGCCAGCCGCCGTTTAAGCTGCGCGCTGCAACTTAATCCATGCGCGCAGGGCGTCATCAACACGTCCCTGCCATCCTGATCCCGTCTCTCGAAGAGCGTCCACAATATCTTTGGAGAGCCGCATGGACACGGCGACTTTGGTAGGCGCCTTCTGCGGACCGCGCTTGCGGGAGGAAAGCGTTCGCTGAAGATCAGCAGGCAAGCCGCTGAATCGAACGGCGCGGGCAAAGTTCTTCTCGGTCCATTCGGGGTTATCGCGGTCGATGACCTTTTTAGTAGGTTTCGGCATACCTTTTCCTTTCATGTGGCGTGGCCTTGCGCAGACTGATGGCACGGATAACAACTTCGCTGACTTGCGTGAAGGCAAGTGCGTAAAGATGAGTATCGATGAAGCCGAGCGCGATGTGCCGGATTTCACCGTAATCTTCTCGATCATCCACGTCAAAGAGAGCTGTATCGAAATCAAAGTCTTCGGCCCGCTGCAAAGAGATGCCATGCTTACGTTGATTGATGGTGTCTTTTGCCGAACTGTACGCTATCTTCACGCATTCTAATCGTATATACGATTAGAATGCGTGTCAACCTGGCAGCGCCTCCAAAGCGGATTTTGCCTTGTCGTGCAGCATCTTGGTTTCGGCAGCCTGCTTGCGCAGTCCTTCCACGATGTGCGCCGGAGCCTTCGCCATAAACGCTTCGTTGCCTAGCTGTCTCTCTGCCGCGGTCAGGCCCTTTTCCAGCTTGGCCAGTTCTTTGGTAAGCCGCTCGCGCTCGGCGGCTACGTCGATCTGCCGTTCGTAGACGACCGCCACATCAAAACTTCCGCTGGAGCGTGTTCCCGCGCCGGTCAACGGGTTCTCGGCAAACTCCACCGACTCGACGCGAGCCATCTTCGCCAGCATGTCCCGGCTGGCATCGGCCAGCGCCAGCGTGCGATTGTCCGCGTGCAGACGAATCGGTGTGGGTTCCTTCTCCGGAACTCCGATCTCGCGGCGCAGAGCGCGCACGGCGACGATCAGCTCCTGAAGCGTGGCGATGGCGGCGACAGAAGCCTCATCGGCGGCAAAGTCCTCGGCCTGCGGATAGCGCGTGAGAGCAATCGACTTGGCCGGAGTCTTGCCCTCGTACAGCGCGTGCCAAAGCTCCTCGGTGAGGAACGGCATGAACGGACTCAGCAGCCGCAGCGCCGCTTCGAACACAGCCACGAGCGAGGCCAGCGTAAGCGCAGTCTCAACATTTTGCGGTTTGTCGAACTCTAACCGCAGCTTGGCCAGCTCCAGATACCAGTCGCAGAACTCGCCCCAGAAGAACTGATACACCGCCGCCGCCGCCTCGTCGAAGCGATAGTCGCGGAGCGCGCCGTCTACCTCGGCGCAGACGGCGCTCAGGCGCGAGAAAATCCAGCGCGTTTCGAGCGGCGTCTCTTCGGGAAGCACCGGCATGGTGCGGTCGGCCTTCATCGAGAACCTGTATCCGGCCTCTTTGGCGCGGTCGATCTGCATGAACAGGAAGCGCGCCGCGTTCCAGATTTTATTGGCGAAGGCGCGATAGCCTTCCGTGCGTGACTCGCTGAAGGCGATATCTGTGCCCGGCGAAGCCTGACTGGCCAGCGTGAATCTCACCGCGTCAGTCCCGTACTTCGTGACCACTTCAATGGGGTCGATCACGTTGCCCTTGGTCTTGGACATCTTTTGCCGCTCGGCATCGCGCACCAGAGCATGGATGTACACCTCGCGGAAGGGGACTGCGTCCTTCAGCGTGCGCTTCGAGCCATCTGGCATGGGAACGTCCAGCATGAAGTGGCATCCCAGCATAATCATCCGCGCCACCCAGAAGAAGAGAATGTCGAAGCCCGTAACCAGCAGTTCGGTGGGATAGAACTCGGCGAGGTCGGCAGTCATGCCGGAACCCTCGCCCGGCCAGCCCAGCGAAGTGAACGGAAGCAATCCGCTCGAAAACCACGTGTCGAGAACGTCGGTCTCCTGCGTCAGCTCGCTGGAGCCGCACTTGCAGCAACTCGCCGGAGTCTCGCGGGCGACGGTGATCTCGCCGCACTTGAGGCAGTGCCATGCGGGAATGCGGTGTCCCCACCAGAGCTGGCGCGAGATGCACCAGTCATGGATGTTCTTCATCCACTCGTCGTAGGTCTTGCGGTACTGGTCCGGCGTGAAGCGGATGTAGCCTTTCTCGACGGCCTCGATGGCCTTATCGGCCAGCGGCTGAATCTTGACGAACCACTGCTGCGAGAGCCGCGGCTCGATCACCACGCCGGTGCGCTGGCTCAGACCGATGGCGAGCGCGTGCTCCTCTATCTTGACGAGCAGGCCGCGAGCTTCGAGGTCGGCGACGATCTTTTCGCGGGCGTCGTAGCGATCCATGCCGTCGTAGGCGGAACCCGCCAGCGCCACGTGTGCCGTCTCGTCGAGGATCGAAAGATTCGGCAGGCCATGCCGCTGTCCGATGGCGAAGTCGTTGGGATCGTGCGCCGGAGTGACCTTCACCGCACCGGTGCCGAACTCGGGCCTGGCCCAGTCGTCGGCCAGGATGGGAATCTCGCGATCCGGCCCGCCGTTGACGCCGCTCAGCGGCAGCAACACCAGCTTGCCCACCAGAGCCTTGTAGCGCTCGTCTTCGGGATTGACGGCCACGGCAACATCGCCCAGCATGGTCTCAGGGCGCGTGGTGGCGACCGTGATCGAGCCGCTTCCATCGGCCAGCGGATAGCGCACATGATAGAGCTTGCCTGCGCGCTCCTCGTGCTCGACCTCAAGGTCGGAGACGGCGGTCTGAATGGCCGGGTCC
>WQYS01000335.1 GCA_009781125.1 Acidobacteriaceae bacterium
GTACTGACACTGCCGGCCTTCCTTAGCGTATCGGCTGGCTTTCCACTCAGCAAAGGTCGTAATGGGCTGGTAACCAAGCTTGTTTTGATATTGGTGGCAAAGCGCGCAAAATTCTGACTTGTTAAAAACATCGACCGGAACAGCACCATGGTGCGGGTCGGGCGTCGCCCAGGTTGGGCTGGATTTCACAGAATTAAATTTACAGGTTGCCTCGGCGTTGTCTGAAGTCTGCGAAATTGCCCGAATGGAATGGCAGTAATCGCAGGTCACGCCTTCCCAGGTCACTTTGAGCTGGAAGTCCGGATCGTTCCCTAACTGAGCCAACGGCGCGTGACAGTGCAAGCAGGATTGCTGCGTTTCTGTGCCCAAATCCACCTTTGCCCTTTGCAGGGACTCTCGGAACGAATCGCTATCATAGGAGTGGGCATGCCGCGAATGCTTCCAGGCCGCGAGCGTCCATCGATGACAGTTGCCGCAGACCTCTGCGCTTTGGGGCTTGTTCCAACCGCTTTCGCTAGTGATATAGCTTGGCTTCGAACTTGATTCGGGATTTTGTGCCAGCGCCGAAAGCGCAGAGAACACCACCAGCAGAGCTGCTGCCCATCGATATCGCATGAGAAGGTTTCCGAGCTAATGTATCACAAACTTATCATCGGATTCCTAAATCCCGCAACAGGAAAGCCTATAACTTTTAGCAGAAAGACGTTTGTTATGCCGAATGAGTCTTACCTATCAAAGGCGGATCAATAATTGCCAGACAGGGTGACCTTGCCCTCAGAATGCGTACACCTTAGCGAGCCACCTTTCGGTTGCCACCTTCACGCCGTCGCCTCGGTGAGAAGTCTTCTAAACGGGATCACCAGCAAATTTGGGTGCGTGCGGGGGGCGCAAGCCCTGCCGGTTCCGTATTCCCGGTCTGTCGACCCGTATGCTCCGCTCGCCCTTTTACACAGAGAGCGGCGGATTACATGGGCTGGAGTTGCCTGCCCGTAAGGATGGCATCGTTCCTGGAAGACGCAAACGATTTCAGCCCTTCAATCTCCGGGCTGAATGAAGCCTGCCCGCCGCAGCAAGTCGTCATCGAGGACGATAAAAAGCCCCTTGGCACAAGCAAGCGTCTCCCCTGCCAGGGATCGAATCTCAGCCTGATGAAAGAGCTTGCGCCCGTCGCGCTTGACGTGGCGGCTGACCAGAACATGCCGCTCATGCAGAGGAATGGGACGAAGGTAATCGATCTCCATGTGGCGCGTCATGGCCAGCACGTTGAGAGGGCGATTCAGCTTGCTCATGGCCTCGTCGAGCAGCGCGGCAACGATGCCTCCATGAACATGTCCGGGAGGGCCCTCGTGCATCCGGTCAAGCTGAAACTGAGCCGTAGCGCTGGGGGGAAACGCCGCCTCCGTAGTGAACTCCAGATGCAGTCCCTGCGGATTGGCCGGACCGCAGCCGAAGCAGTGGTTTGCCTGCTCGTCAATGGTGGAACTGCTTCCTGCAGAGACGGGCGCGTGACGGGTTGAGTCGGATTGCAGCATATTTCAGGCCGCTCTCAGAAGCGGTTTGATCCGGCGAATCTGCGCTTTGTTGGCGGAGCGCAGATCGTGTTCATTCTGGAGGTTCAGCCAGAACTGCGCCGGAAGCCCGAAGTAGACGCCGAGACGCAGCGCGGTGTCCACGGAGATCGCCCGCCTGCCTCGCACGACATCGTTAATGCGAGGGAGCGGCACTCCAAGTTCCTTCGCCAGACGATAAGAGGTAATCCCCAGCGGTTCCATGAACTCTGTGAGAAGAATCTCTCCGGGATGGATAGCAAACATAGACACTCCTGTTCAGTGATAGTCCACGATCTCAACATCGCTGGCATTCCCGGTGTTCCAGCGGAAGCACACCCGGTACTGGTCGTTAACTCTGATGCTGTATTGACCTTTGCGATCTCCCGCAAGGGCCTCCAGACGATTTCCCGGTGGGACCTTCAGGTTCGTCAACTCGACAGCAGCGTTCAGAATTGCCAGTTTCTTCCATGCCGTTCGCCGAAGGCTTGCAGGAATACGGCGGCTTTTGCCTGTCATCCACAGCATCTCCGTATCGGAATCCGCAAAGCCAGCAATCATAACTTCACATGATAACGATGCGCGTTACTAACGTCAAGCATTACCAAAAGAGACTTTAGTAGACGCCAGCCTGTTCGATGGGCAGGCGAACCTGAAAACAGGTAGACCCCGGTCTGGATTCTACGTGGATGTAACCGGAGTGCTTGGTAACGATACGCTGCGCGGTATCGAGGCCAAGGCCCAGACCGTTGCCCGGAGCCTTGGTCGTGAAGAACGGCTCAAAGATGCGCGAACGAATCTCAACGGGAATGCCCGGGCCTGAGTTCCATATCTCGACGAACGCCATCGGTCCGCTCAGCCGCGTGCTCAGGCGGAGAGTTTTGCCGCTGCCGTCCGCATGGATCGAGTCCAGCGCGTCGAGAGCATTTTCGATCAGCGCTGTCCACACCTGATTGAGTTCGCTGCCGTAAGCGGCCACCGGCGGAAGGGCCGCGTCAAACTCGGTCTCGACATCGATATGGCTCAGGCGCGACTTGAACATCGTCAGCGTATTCTCAAGCGACTGTGCCAGATTGACCACCTGCATCGGGGCCTGGTCCATGTAGGAGTAATCTTTGATGGCGCGGATCAGGTCAAAGATGCGCACCGTGGAGTTGACGATGGTCTCGACCATGCGCTCGACGCGAAGCGTTCCGGCCACCGTGGCGACAGCCACCGGAAGCGCCTCCGGGGGCATCCTCTCGGCCAGTTCGTCCAGCCGTGCGGTCTCGATGCCGGTCTCGGCCAGCGCCGGGGCGATGGCCCAATGGTCGGCTATGCAGTGAGATTCGAGCCAGCCAATCAGCTTTAGCTCGCGGTCGCTTTCGGCCAGAGCGCTCCCCTGCACTTCACTATCTTTCATACCTGCGCGGGCGCAGGCGACCCACTCGCTGTACTTCGCGGTGAGCGCATCGGACAGGCCGAGATTCCCCAGACGGTATTTTTGATCGCCAAACTGGCGCAGTTCAGCGAACAGGCTGGAGGCGGAGCGCTGCGCCGCCGAGGCCGGATTGTTCAGTTCGTGCGCGAGATTGGCGGCCAGCTTGCCGAGCGCGGCCAGCTTCTCCGACTGCTGCTCGATGCGCGTGAACTCGCGCACGCGGTCCAGCAGCGCGGAGACGCATCGCTGCGCCATCGAAGGAATGGCCGCAAGCATAGCCGGGAAAAGATCCTCGTGAATATCCAGCACCCACGTGGAGCCGATGGAGAATCCATCTCCGCCGAAGGTCTTCATGCGCGAGTAGGGGAGCTTGCCCGTCATCTGACCGGCGCGCCCGACCCAGAGAAAGACGGACTTGCCGCTGGTGCGGCGAACCTGAATCTCGCCCTTCAGGATGAGGGTCATGCGGTCGGCGACGGCGCCGTCGGTGAAGACCAGAGCGCCGTCAGAGCCTTTGCGTTCGGTTCCGTGCGTGGCCAGCCAGATGTACTCGTCTTCAGAGAGGCCATCGAGCGCTGTAATAGTGCGCAGAGCAGCCACGATCACGGCAACCGGCATGGACTCGGTGACGGCGACAGTAAAGACCGGAGAGGTTTCCGGCATGATGTTCGGGGCTGGGTTATTGAGGGTACCGATAACGCACCTCCTCAATCAGTA